>JADFQH010000184.1 GCA_022561895.1 Methanobacteriota archaeon
GTCCTCGTCGTGGTGGGTCCGTTCGGGTGCGATGATGTGGGCAGCGTACTCCTCGTCCGAAACAACCGTTGCCGGGTAGCAGACACACGGGCCATACGTACGATTCTCGTCCTCCCAGCCGTCGATATGGATCGGTTCGAGCGTTTCCATCGCCCCACGCCGCCGGATACTTTCGTCGTCGAGCTCGACGTTTAAGGTTCCCGGAAACGGCTCATACCCGAGCCGTTTCTCGAACTGTTCCATGTAGCCCGGAAGCGAGATGTAGTGTTTCCCCTCGCCCATCCCGCCGGTGATCGTTCCCGCGAGTTCGACGCTCGATCCACCCTCGAACAGCCGCCGGTAGGCGTCGTACTCCCCGCGGAGCGCGCGCTCGCCCGCATCGGTAACCGCGATCCACTGGCCGTCGGCGACCGTCTCGCGCGCGATCAGATCCGCGCTTTCGAGCGACTGTAGTCGCCGCGAGGCGGTCTGGCTCGATGTGTCCAATCTCTCGGCGAGTGCCGAACACGAGATCTTCGCTTCCCCCGAGAGCGCCCCGTCGAGCCCCAGCTGCCGGAGAACGCCGAGTTCGTCGAAACCGACCTCCCGTACCGCAGTCTGTGACATATCTCGGAGTTCGAGCGTCCTCCGTATAAGCGTACCGGAACTGAGATACGTAACAGAATTGGGATGCTATCGGTGGTCGTCGATCCACCGACACCATTCGTTGAAATCGTTCGCACCACACTGGTCCGCGATGTTCTGAAGCGTGCCGGTTCGAATCCGGTCGTGCATCGGAACGGAGACGGTTCGGATTTCGCCCGTGTCAGGGTTCGTGTATTTGAGGATTGCGTGGCTTCCACGCTGACGGTCCTTCCGGTAGTTGAAACTGGTGAGGACGCCCACGACATCCTCGCCGGAGAAATCGCGCGAAACCACGGCTATTCGCTAAACCATGGTGCGTTCGGCTCCGGAGCGGGAGTGTCCTCAGCGAGGGCTTCTTCGGTGAGTTCCACGGCCTCATCGAGGTTTTCCAGCGCCTCTTTCCGAGTAGGCCCTTGACTCGCAACCCCGGTCTCCTCGTCGATCGCACACCACCACCCGTCGTCTTCCTCCTGTAGGGTGATCCGACGCGGGTTCTCGACGCTCATAGTCACCAGTACTCCGTCGAACTATTTGTATCCTCGCCGAGCCGACGGTCAGTATCGTATGACAGCCCCCCCGCGTTTACTTTATCAGAGGGTACGTTCTCGGTCGTATGTTCCCCGAGACTCTCGAATCCGACCGACTGACGTTCGAGCGACTGTCACGAGAGAACGTAGACGTACTCGCGCTGTACGAGGTTTTCGGTGCGAATCACGATGTCGAGAGGGTATTCGAGTACCTCGATTCGACTCCTCATAAGACGATCAAAGAGACGTTCGACATGCTGAGGAGAGCGGAGGACCGCTTCGAAGATGGCGAGGGGGCACAGTACGTCGTTCGGCCGAAAACCACCGAGAACCGCGGTGGTGAGATCGCAGGAATAGTAGGACTGTATCCGAAATGGGACCGCCGGTTTGCGACCCTCGGAATCATCCTCGACGAACCGTTCTGGGGTAACGGTTACTCCACCGAACGAGCGGAGCTGTTTATCGAAATCATATTCGAGCGCCTCGATCTCGAACTCGTGGCCGTCAAATACATCGACGGAAACGAGCGGTCGAAACGTGCGATCGAGAAATATATCGAGCGATTCGGCGGCCAATATGATGGCTTGCTCCGAAACTGGTTAGCGGTCGAAGGCGAGGTCTTCGACTGCCATCGATACACGATCAGCAGAGAGCAGTACGAGCGGTCCAAAAACGAGCGATAGAGCCACTCCACACTGGCCGTTCAACCGTTTTCCCGGTCTAATCCGCCGCGAGCGGATCGTCCTCCCAGAACTCGCTTCCCTTTCGTAGTTTGGGAACCCACGTCTCCTCGGTTTTCGAAAGCAGCGCGACCCGCGAGATCGGCACGTCGTTCAGATAGCCGTGCTCGGGCATGTGTTCCCGAACGTCCTCCGTGAACGCCACCACGTCCTCGTGATCGGGCATCGCGCTGCGATCGAGGCGACCCTGCGAGTGGCCGACGTGCATGTAGGCTTTGAGCTCGACGAAATCCGGGTCAGCTCTATTATAGAACGCGGCGTACCAGTCGGGATCGTGCATGTTCTCGCCGCCGACGAGCGTGGTCCGAAGCACCGTCCGGGTGTCGTCCTTTTCGGCGAGCACGTCCATCGTGTCGATCAAGCGCTTCCAGGCGTCCTCGTCGACCGGTCGCACAACCTGATCGAAGGTGGCGCGTTCGGCGGCGTCGACGCTCACGTAGAGCTGCGTGGGATCACAGCGCGCGAGCATCTCCGGGTCGGTTCCGTTGGAGACGAGGAAGGTCGTAATTCCTCGATCACCGAAGGCGTCGATGAGCTCGGGCAAGTAGGGATAGAGCGTCGGTTCGCCATCCAGCGAAATGGCGACGTGCCGTGGCTCCATCGCCTGTTCGAACACCTCACGTGGGACCTCGTCGTTGCCGCCGAAGCCCGAGAGGAGTTTTTTCTGGAGGCGGATTGAGGCCTCGACGACAGCCTCGGGGTCGTCCCACTCGACGTCGCCGAGTTCGTAGGCGTGGCCCTTGTGATCGCGCCAGCAAAAAACACAGCGCTCGTTGCACTTGACGACGGGCGTCATCTGGATACAGCGGTGGGATTCGATCCCATAGAAGGCGTACTTGTAACATTTCCCCTCGCCGCGAAGCGCGTTCGCGGTCCACCCGCAGGTCTGGGCGGCGGTGTGGTTCTCGCTGTGATAGTCCGGGGAGGACACCTGCTTTGGCCCGCTCATAGCTGTTTTATCGGACTGAAGGACTAAAAAGCCGCTCGATTAACTGCAGAGTACTTAAGGTCGCGCTGGCAAACGTGGTAGTATGGGTCATACCATGCAGTGTATGCGTCGCCCGCGATTGGTCCCGCCCCACGGAGGAACACGATGAGCGAAAGCGCCAACGGCGAAGAGCGACCGGTGACGGAGTTCGTTGACTCGTGGTCGGACGCCTCAAGACACGTCGTCAACAGCTACGTCGAGGCGAACCGGGCGATCCTCGCGGGGATGGGGTTTTCGACGCCCTCCAAATCCGAGCGGGTCAGCTCCCCGGTTTCCGAACTCTCGTATGGATCGGTTGGTTGGTCGATGGAACGATCGGTAGAGACCCGCGAGGAACTCGGCGTCGGCGAGTACGTCGAGTTCACGAAACCCCTGACGGATGCCGATGTTCACGCCTTCGCACAGGCAAGCGGCGATACGAACCGGCTGCATCTGGACGACCGGTTCGCAGGCCAGTCGCGCTTTGGCGAGCGTATCGTTCATGGGACGCTCGTCAGCGGGCTGATCAGCGCCGCACTCGCGCGCCTGCCGGGGCTGACGATCTATCTCTCCGAAAGCCTCGAGTTCAAGGGACCGGCGGCAATCGGCTCGGTTCTTACGGCCCGCTGTGAGATCGTCGAGGATCTCGGCCAGGACAAGTACCGTCTGACGGCCGAGGTGGAGGAAGTCGACGGCCCGATGCTGATCGAGGGGGAGGCGGTCGTCCTCATCGACGAGATGCCGTCGTAGCTCACCCCTCAAAAATAGGGGCGAAAACGGCTAACGATCGCGCACAAACACATCGACCGCATAGTTTTGTAGTTGGCGGGCCAATCGATTCTCACTCAAACAGTGTGGGTGAGACCCATGACAGAGGAAACCACGAACCCGGAGTTGACGGTCTACCTCAGGTCATCGACGCCGTTGCCGGCTCGGGATCGCCAGCGGGAGGTCATTACGCGTGCCGAACAGCTCGCACGCGACGGACGGATCGAAAGCGTGCGCGTTCGCCGGTGGGAAGACCGGATCGTCGTCTCTAACGGCACTGACGAGACCGTCGAAACGTTCGAGGCGTTCAAATCCCGTGCCGCGGAGATCGGCCACAGCATCGAGCCGTTCTTCCAAGAGCACGAGCGAGCGGAAACCCGAGAGATCGTCTTTCCGATCATCTGTATCGCCGTCCACATCGACGAGGAGCTCCGGCGGGTGTTCCCGTGTCGCGACGAGAACGAAGCCTACAGCGTCTGGGACTGTCTGACCGCACTCGAAACGGATGGAAAAATCGTCGGTCTCGTCGATTGAAAACGGCTTTGTTTGCCCACGATGAACGCCGAATATGTTCCTCTCGCTTCGCGCCGAGACTGAAGACGCAGTTTCTGCGGCGCTTTCAGCGCTTTCGTTACCCACCACGGATCTCTCGATCGAAGAGCCGCCCGAGGGCGTCGATGCGATCCTCGCTTCAAGCATCGCGTTCAGGCTGGCGAGCGAGGCCGGAAACGCCCCCGGAGAAGTCGCCGCCGATCTCGCGAACGCGATCGACGTCGAAGGCTACACGTTCCTCGCAAGCGCGAGCGCGCAGGGCCCTTACGTGAACTTCCACGCGAGCGAGGACTACTACGAGGAAACCCTCGAGACCGCTCGAAACGAGTCCTATGGTCGGCTCGAACCCACCGGGAGAGAGATCGTCGTCGAGCACACGAGCGCGAACCCCACGGGGCCGGTCCACGTCGGCCGGGCGCGAAACCCGATCATCGGCGATTCGATCGCCCGCCTGCTCGATTTCGCGGGCAACGAGGTGGATCGTCACTACTACGTTAACGACGCCGGTCGCCAGATGGCCGTCTTCACCTGGGCCTACGAGACGTTCGAGGAGAGCGAGCTTCCCGAACCCGCACGCGAAAAGGCCGACTACGATCTCGTGCGCTACTACCGAAAGGGCAACCGGTTTCTCGAAGAGGGTTCGGAAAGAGAGATCGAGGAGGCAGAAACGGAGATCCGATCGATCATGCAGGGGCTGGAAGCGGGTGACGAGAAAGCGTACGAGCGCGTCGGGCACGTCGTCGACACCGTCCTGGAGGGAATGTGCGAATCCCTCTCTCGACTGCCCGCCGAGTTCGACGAGTTCGTCAAAGAGACCCGTTTTATTCGAGATGGAGACACCGAGGAGCTGGTCGAGCGACTCAAGGCACTCGATAATGCTGTCTACGAAGAGGATGCATGGCAGCTCGCGCTCCCGGAGTTCGAGAAGAACCTCGTCTTTCTCCGTTCGGACGGCACCTCGCTGTATACGACGCGGGATCTCGCCCACCACGAGTGGAAGTTCGCGAGCTACGATCACGCAGTCACCGTCCTCGGGGAGGATCACAAACTACAGGCCACCCAGTTGGCCGCCGCACTCGACGCACTCGGCAACGACATCGAGCAACTGGATTCGGTGTTTTATTCGTACGTCAATCTCCCCGAGGGCAAGATGAGCACCCGTGCAGGGACGGGAATCGATCTCGACGACCTGCTCGACGAGGCAGTTTCCCGCGCACGCGAGGAGGTCGAAGACCGCATGGACGACCGGATCCGCGACGATGACCTCACAGAGAGCGATATCGAGCGTATCGCCCGGCAGGTTGGGATCGGCGCGGTTCGCTACGACATCGTCTCGAAACAGCCCTCGAAGGCGATCACCTTCGAGTGGGATCGCGCGCTCAACTTCGAGGCCCAGTCGGCCCCATACATCCAGTACGTTCACGCGCGCACGTGTGGGATTTTGGAGGGAGCCGAACGCAGCCCCAATGACGTCGATCCCGCACTGCTCGAAAGCGAAGAAGAGCGCAACCTGATCGAGGTGATCGCACGATTCCCGGCGGTGATCGAATCGGCCGCCGAGGATCGCCAACCCCATCAGGTCGCAACGTACACCCGCGAGTTCGCAGAAACGTTCAACGCCTTTTATCGAGAATGTCAGGTGCTTTCCGAGGATGAGGCACTGACCGATGCGCGGCTGGCGCTGGTCGCCGCCTCGAAACACACCATCGCGAACGCGCTTTCCGTACTTGGGATCGAAGCGCCCGAGTCGATGTAGCGCGTACCCACAAAGCCCATGCCAACTGCTCACGTATCGCGGTCGATGAACCCCGACGATTCGAACACCGTCCTCAACCGCCTCGAAGCGTACTCGTCCGACGAGTCGCGGCTGGTGTCGGTGTACGTCCCGCCCGAGCATCTCGTTGACGATGCGATCGTGTTTCTCGGCCAACAGCAAGAGGATCTCGACGAGATCGGGTCGGCGGATCGTCAAGAACGGATCGAGAAGACGCTCACCCGGGTTCAGGACGGCCTCGCGGAGTACGATACACCGCCCGAAAACGGGATGGCGCTCTTTTGTGGTCGGTTCGACGGCGAGTGGATCGAGGAAACGCTCGAAACGCCGCCCCAATCAGTCGAGTCGTTTCGGTAT
>JADFQH010000185.1 GCA_022561895.1 Methanobacteriota archaeon
GCGGCGAGTTTCATCTCCTCGTTGATCTCCCTGTACCCGCCGCCGACGGACTCGCCGGTTTTGCGCCACGAATCGTTGTCGAAGACCATCAGGTTGTCCATCTCGCGGACGAACGTTTGGAACGAGCGAGCCGCGTTGAGCGTGTAGATCCCGCCCTCGTCACCACCGGGTAGAATCCCTAATCCATACACAGGTTCGGTGTAGATCCGTTTCAGATGGTGGGCAAGCACCGGCGCACCACCCGAGCCAGTCCCGCCGCCCATCCCCGAAATGATGAGGAAGGCATCGATCTCGTGGGTAGGGATACCGTCGATCGCGCCTTGGACTTCGTCGATGTCCTCCTCTGCAATCGCCGCACCGAGTTCGTTGTCGGCTCCGACGCCGTGACCCTTTACTCGTGCTTGGCCGATCAGCACGCGCTTTTCTTCCGGAACGTGTGTGAGTCCGAGCAAGTCCGCCTTTGCGGTGTTGACCGCGACCGCCGCACGAACGATGGCGCTTCCGGTCCGATCGTCGTACTCCAGAAAGCGATCGACGACCTTCCCGCCGGCTTGTCCGAATCCGATCATCGCGAGTTTCATATGTGGGGATAGTTCTCCGTTATGACTAAATGGTCGCATTAACTACATAAGTCTTATGATACAATAAGGTTGAATAAAATATCAGCGTCGATTCCGCGCCTCGTCGACATCGCCGATAATGATCGAGTTTCTGGTGAGTGTCTTCTGGGCACGGCGGAGCCGTTCCGAAAGCGCCTGATGGGAGATGTCGAGTTTCGCCGCCAGTTCGGGTTGGGTAATCGCTCGCGGCACGTCGAAGTAGCCCTCTTCGACCGCTTTGACCAACGTTTCGTGTTGTTCTTCGGTCAGGCCGAATCCGCCGTTTCGAGTCTCATCGAGATCGTAGATCCGCGAGACGATAAAGGAGAGGCCCTGTTGTTCGACGAAGTCGTAGGTCCGCGAGAGCGATTTTCGATCGGGAAAGAGGACGCGAAACTCCCAGCCCGACTCGTTGCCGAACGCACTGAGGATGGTTCCTTCCTCCTCGATGAGGATATGTGCGACCATTTCGGTCGGCTCGACCCACGCCATCCGATAGAGCTGGTCGTCGCCAACCACCGAGAGATGTTCGACGGATTCGATGCTGGCATCGGAATCGAACGCCTCGTCGACGGACTCAAAATCCTCTGCGGTCACCCACACCAACGGCATTAGCTGACCCTGATCGTGTGCAACGAGGCGCTCGATCTCGATCTCGAGATCCGGAAGGCGCTCGAAGGTCCCACCCAACGCGAACTCCCTGACCGGAAGCTCGAACTCCGCGATCGTTCCCATATCACGTTCTCGATTCCAGCCGGCAAAAGGACGTGGTTATCGCTGGAGGTACGCTGAAAGCGTCAGCAGGTCGGTTTCGCTCACGCCGAACTCCCCGATATCGTTGCTCGGTGTGGTGTTATCGAACTCCAGCGAGCGCGCCTGATCCGGACCGAACGGAATAAAGGGAACCGGTCCGGCGGCCGTCATCCCTACCTTCGCAAGCGCCATCGGCACGGGAATGATCGTCACGTTGCCGCCGCGCGAGAGCTTTGCGACCTCCGCGAGCGTCAGCACCTCCGGACCGCCGATCTCGTAGATCTCGTTTGTCGAACTGTCCTCGACCGCATCGGCGAGCATCGGCGCGAGATCCTCGACCCAGATGGGCTGGAACTTCGTTTTGCCGCCGCCGGGCATCGGCGCGACGACGGGAGGGGTAAGCTTCTTCGTAAACGAGACGAACTCGCCGCCGTCGCCGAAGATCACTGACGGCCGGAAGATCGTCCAGTCCAGTTCCGATTCTTTGACGACCGTCTCCGCCTTGCCTTTCGCACGGATGTACTCCGTCGGTCCGCTGGCGTCGGCCCCGAGCGCGCTCATCTGCACCAGTCGGGAGACGCCGGCGTCCTCCGCCGCACTGACGACGTTTCGCGTTCCGCCCAGATGGACCGACTCGTGCGTTTTCTCCCCCTTCGGGTCGAACAGCGGCGAGAGCGCGACGAGATTTACTACCACGTCGTAGCCCGCAAAATCAAGCGACCCCCTATCGGTGACGTCGCCCTGTTCGACGGCGACCACTTCGGGCAGGCCGCTCGAATCCGGCGAGCGCGCGAGTGCGGTCACGTCGTGGCCGCGTTCTGCTAGTTCGGCACACAGGTATCGCCCAACGAAGCCCGTCCCGCCGGTTACGAGAACCTTCATATTCGATATATGTGCCCGATCCGTCGTAAAACTACCTCCTCGTAGTGGGAGGCCAGCCATGGAACGCGATCCAGACAACGACGAGAGTCACACCGAACAGACCACCATCGACCAGAGCGGTCCGAAACGGGTCACCCATTACGACAGCAGTTGTGGTGATAGCCATTACCGGAACGAAACAAAGAAGCGCAGTAAACACGACTGGATGCTCATCGAGATACTCATTGAACTCCCGATACGGTCGCAACGCACCGCTCATCTGCTTCGATAGTTACTGTTCTGTGATATGGTTTTGGGAATCGACGACTTCGGTAGACAGTTACTATCGGTTGTACTAGCTCCAACCGACAGTGAGTAATGTGACTCCCTCGAACCCCGACCATGCTCGTCACCCTCGAAGGCCTCGACGGCAGCGGCAAAACCACCGTCTGTGAGGCCCTATCCCAGACCTATCCCGACGCTACGTTCACCCGCGAGCCGACCGACTCGTGGTACGGCGAGGCGGTTTCCCGCTCGATTAGTGATGAAGAAGCCGACCCGCTCGCCGAACTCTTCTTGTACACCGCGGACCACGCCGATCACCTCTCTCGAACGGTGCGACCAGCGCTCGAATCGGGGAATCTGGTGATCTCGGATCGGTACTCCGATTCGCGCTACGCCTATCAGGGGGCGGCCTTAGAGGGCGTGATTACTCGTCCGATGGAGTACGTCCGTGGTGTTCACTCGCCGTTTACTCGACCGCCGGATCTCACCCTGTATTTCGATATCGACCCTGAGACGGGCGCGAAACGCAGCGGCGCGACGAACAAGTTCGAGCAGTCGGACTACTTAGAGCGAGTACGAGAAAACTACGAGCGGCTTCTCGACGCGGAACCCGCGCGATTCGTCCGGATCGACGCGCGCCGCTCGCCCGAGGAGGTCATCGAAGCGGTCGAGCGAGTGCTCGGAGAGGCGATCTAGCTCTCCCGAGCGATCTCGACCTCCTCGGGCGAGGGCATCCAGAACAGGTCGATGGCAAACCCCAAAAGCAGCGGCATGAGGATCGTCACCAGCATGACGGTCTGGCGATCGATCTCGCCGAAAATCGGCAGCTGGCCGAAAAACAGCAGCGAGACCGCGAGGACGACGGGAACCAAAAACAGCGAGAAGACGATCATCCCACTACGGGTATCGAGGCGCAGTCGGAAAAACCGGATGAGGATCGATGCGATCACGGTGTGAACCCCGACGATGACGGCGAGACCGATGACCGACCCAAGACTGAGCATACCCATCATAATTGGGGAGTACTCTTTTCGGTATCGGAATCGCTTTCCTCCCTCCGAGAGTCAGCCCGCTCATGTATCGAGTTATCGATGAACATCCGCTTTCTGCGACCGATATCGACGAGGAACAGGCAGTGGCACTCTATCGAGATATGGTCCGAACACGACGGTTCGACGAGCGCGCCATCTCGCTCCAACGGCGCGGCTGGATGAGCGGCTATCCGCCCTTCGCCGGACAGGAAGCCTCGCAGGTCGGTGTGGCCCACGCCCTCTCCGAGCGCGACTGGCTCGTCCCCACCTACCGACAGAACGCCGCTCAAATAGCGAGAGGAGTGCCGATGAGCGATATTCTGAGCTTTCGTCGTGGCTTTCCCGAGTACGCCTCGGCGCACGAGCTTCCGATCCTCCCCCAGGCAGTGCCAATCGCTTCGCAGATCCCGCACGCCGCGGGGCTAGGGATGGCGATCAACTACACGGACGAGAAGGCGGCCGTCCTCTGTTGTTTCGGTGATGGAGCGACGAGCGAGGGCGACTTCCACGAGGGACTGAATTTCGCGGGTGTTTTCGAAACTCCGACCGTATTTTTCTGTGAGAACAACGGCTGGGCGATCTCGGTCCCACGGGAAAAACAGACGGCAAGCGAGTCCATCGCGATCAAAGCCGAGGCCTACGGTATTGCGGGCACGCAGGTCGACGGCAACGACCCGCTGGCCGTTCTCGCCGTCGTTCGCAAGGCGCTCTCGGTGGCCCGCGAGGGCAGTCCTGTACTGATCGAGAGCCTGACCTACCGCCGGGGCGCACACACCACTAGCGACGATCCCTCGCGCTATCGCGACGAGGAGAGCCTTCCCGAGTGGCGCACCGCCGATCCGCTCTCCCGGTACGAAACGTATCTGTGCGAGGAAGGCGTTCTCGATGACGGGACGATCGAGGAGATCGAAACGGAAACCGACTCGGAGCTACAGGAGGCGGTCAAACGAGCCGAATCGGTCGAACCTCGCCCGGAGGACGTGTTCGATTCGGTCTATTCTACCATCGGACAGAGGCTTTGATACACTGTCACCGGGAACGCCCTCCGGCGAATGTATCAACCGTTCTGTCCGGTGGTATCGTCGATGCCACCACGAGTGAGAAAACAGCGCGAAGAACTCGGTGTAGGCCACGAGAACGAACGCTAGTCGAGCGAGATGTAGGTCTTGGTGTTCTCAACCCCATCGAGGTTCTGTAGCTCCGAGGAGGCCGTATGAAGTACATCATAGACCTCTTCGGTCTCGACCTCGGCGATGATGTCGTAGTCACCGGCGACGATGTGTGCCTCGGAGATTGCCCCGATCTCGCGGGCGGCATCGACCATCGCTTCTGCCTTTCCTGCCGCCGTTTTCACCATGACGAATGCATGAACCATCACCCCTGCAATGGGCTATCATGGATCAAAAGCCTTTGCCCGATGTCGGGACCGATTTCCGACCGGGAACTGACGAGAAACGGCCAGCCGCCGTGTTCCGCGTATCGACGGTAGCTATTTATATACTTTACCACTTGGTAAGACCACAGTATGGGACGGATCAACGGCTTACACCACGTAACGGCGTTCGCAAGCAACGCACAGGAGAACCTGGATTTCTTCCGTAAGATCCTCGGCCTCCGCTTCATCAAACGAACCGTTCGGTTCGATATTCCGGAAGAGATCTACCACTTCTACTACGGTGACGAGGTTGGAACTGTGGGTTCAATTGTGACGTTCTTCCCAATCACGGATATGCCGGAGGGAAGCCACGGGAAGGGCCAACTCAGCGCAGCGGGACTAGTTATCCCCGACGGATCAGTTGGGTATTGGACCGACCGATTGACCGACCACGACGTCGAACACACGGTCGAGGAACGGTTCGACGAGACGGCGATCGGGTTTACCGATCCCGACGGAACGCCGTTCGAACTCGTTACCGGCGACTCGGATATCGAGGCATGGGACGGCGGCGGTGTCCCAGCCGAACATGGGATTCAGGGGCTCCACAGCGTCACGGTTCATTCGAACGACCCCGCCGGATCGTTCCGAGCGTTGGAAACGATGGAATGGACCCGCGTCGGACGCCACGATGAGCCACAGGTGGGCGACCGCGTTCGGTACCAAGCGCCCGGTGACGGATCGGGCGCGGAGTTCGTCGACGTGCTGATCCGTCCGAACGCTCCGCAAGGCGTCATGGGAACGGGGACGTTTCTGCACGTCGCGTTCAACGCTGGCGAACAATGGGAACAGAAGGAGTGGAGCGATCGGTTCCGCGATGAGGGTCTCATCACGACCTCGCGGAAGGATCGGGACTACTTCTGGTCTATGTACTTCACCGAACCCGGCGGCTCCACCTTCGAGTTCGCCACCGAAGGACCGGGGGTTATGCTCGACGAGGACGTCTCGGAACTCGGCGAGAACCTTCGCGTGCCCGACTGGCTTGATGTCGACCTAACGTACATCGACAAACAGTTGCCCGATATCACCGTCGATTGAATCGGGCCAACACCGAGAGAATCCTGTTTTCGGTATCATCATCGGTCAGTATCATTATTCATCGATAGACGGAATCTCGACGTGAATATTCGGGACGAGACTAGTGAGTACGAACGTATTGATCGCAGCGCGCGCTTGCTCTGGAGCGTCTTTTTCCCCCAGCGAGATACGGCGTGCCCGAGCCGAGTGGATGATGTCGGTGAGAAGCTGTGAGAATTCCATTACGTCAACATCGGCGAACACACCGTGGTTGATTCCCTCCTGAATCACGTCGGCAAGACCGACA
>JADFQH010000186.1 GCA_022561895.1 Methanobacteriota archaeon
AGCGTCATGGGCGCCAACTCGCCGGCCATGCTCGAGGCGATCTCTGAGCTCCTGGAGTAGGAGCGGGGGCGCGGCGGGGGCGCGGCGGGGGCGCGGCGGCAGGGGGGCACCGCCCCCCCGATCGGCCGCCCCGAGCGGGTCGACCCCAAACGAAGGCGGGCCCGGATGTCTCCGGACCCGCCACGTCTGCTTCCAGGAGGCTGTCGAACGGGTGCCTTACTTGCCGCCCTTGATCTCGATGGTGCGGCTCCTGGCCTCTGTGGCCTTGGGCATCCGCACGGTCAGGATCCCGTTGTCGAAGTCGGCCCTGACCCCATCGACCGCAACCGACTTGGGAAGTGTGAAGGCCCTCTGGAAGCTCCCATAGCGACGCTCCCAAACGTGGAACCTGCGCTTGTCGTCCCCCTCCTCGCGCTCCTCCCGCTTCTCACCACGGATCGTTAGGATGTTGTTCTCGATCTCGAGATGGACGTCCTCCTCGGCCAGGCCCGGGAGCTCGGCGGTGAGGATGAGCTCATCCGGTTCCTCTTCGACGTTGACCGCCGGGAACCACGAGCGGGTGGGCTCCGGGGTGTTCCAGGGCTCGTCGAAGAGCCGCGGAAGGCGATTCGCGAAGCCCGTGAACTCGGGCCAAGGTGAGAAAATGCGCCGGGGGGTGTATCTCATGATTGCCATCGGAGTTGCTCCTTTGATCGGTTTGGTGCGACATCATGCGGGCGGCGGTCCCAACCACTCGAACCGAGTGCGTCGGACCTCCGAACTCGCGAAGAACCAACGGTTGCATAAGGCGTGCCACCGCGACGAGAGGAAAGTCTGCCAAACGTACATGCACCAACGACTTGCAACGACGGAAGGGTGCCGAAATGACCCCTTGCCGAGGCCCTGGACTGCCATTTTAGCAGCATGGAGAGCCTGATCTTGTGGCGACAGTGGAAGCGATCACGGACTTCGCGGTTTCGATCCGGGTTCGCTCCTTGAACCCCGAACGCTGGAGATCGTCCTGACTCATACTGTGTGGTTGCGGGTCCGAGAATAAAAGCCTGCGTCGCCCGGCTCACGGCCGACAGTGTTATGTCACCGTTCGTACCTATCCAATCATGGTCCTCTTCTCTCTGTTCGTGTTTCTGGTGGGCGCGATCGCCGGGATCGTCGCGATCGGCTCGGTGGTCGTCGCCAGTCGGGAGTTTATTACTGCTTACCGGGTGCTCTCGACGCCCACGGGCCGGGTGAGCGATCTTCTCACCGACTCGGAGGGGACTATCGAACTCCACGGAACGGCGAGGGTCGCAGAGGAGACGCTTTCGGGACCGTTTACCGGCGACAATTGTCTCCTCGTCGAAACCGTCATCGAGGAGTACGAGTCCGGAAAACACGGCGGCTCGTGGAACGAGATCGATTCGGTGAGCCAGTCGGTTCCGTTCCTGCTCGAAGACGACTCGGGAAGCGTGCTGGTCGATTCTCGGTTAGCTGACGTTCGGATCCAGCGGGATACCGAGCGAATCAGCGTCGACGGTGGGACGGCTCCGCCCGAGCGTATTCGACGGTACATCGAGGCAAACGACGAGATTTCCTGTGAGAACTCCCGGCTCGACCTGCGATTGTTCTCGGTGGCGACGGGCGTGGACCGTCGCTACACCGAACGCCGGCTCCGCCCCGGTGGGGAGGTCTACGTCCTCGGGGAGGCTCGATCCGAACCGGGACGGGCGGGCAGCGTCAACAGCGCGGTGGGCTACGGTGCGGACGCGCCCTTTTTGAGCGCCGAAATCGCAACCCGCCGTGGTGTGCGATTTCGGCGCTCTCTCGCGGCGGGCTGTATCTCGTTCCCGGAGTACTGGCGACTATCGTCGTGGGTTTCGTTCTCGTCGCATGACCGCGGGCTTTTTCGCCCCCGCCTCCCTACCCTCGGGTATGTCAGCGCTGCGCGAGGCACTGCGGGAGTTGCCCGAGACCGTTTTCGCCGACCTGCTCGAAGGCGAGGAGGCATACTTAGTCGTGATCGACCTACCGGGTGCGACCGGAACCTCCACCGAGATCACGGCGGAGGATCGTCGCATTCGGATCGAAGCGCGGCGTGAAAAAGAGATGCCGTCCGGCTTTACGTATCTCCACGAGGACCGCTCGCTCTTTTTGGATCTCGAACTCCCGCTTCCCCCCGATGCGATCGGTGAGGACGCCCGTGCAACCATCGACCGCGGCGTGCTCGAACTGCGTGTTCCACGCCGCCCGCCGACCGAGGAGACGAGTATCCCGATCGAGGACGCATAACCCGGAATGGTACAGCTCCGTGCGTACCGACGATTTTTCGTCGTCGCGTGGCAGTTCCTCCCGCTCCTGTTGGCGTACGCGCGCGATCGCCACCGGTTCGTGCTGTTCGGGCGCTCCCGACAGGTCGCTGTCGAAACCCAGCGCGATCGCGCGCGGCGACTGCTCGATTCACTCTTGACCCTCGGTCCGACGTTCATCAAGCTCGGCCAGCTGCTCTCGACACGCCCGGACATCCTCCCACCGGCGTACATCGACGAACTCTCGAAACTCCAAGACGAAGTGCCGCCCGCGGAGTGGACGGAGGCTCGGAAGGTCTTAGAGGAGGATCTCGGCCCCGTCGATGAGGAGTTCGAGGAGTTCAACCGCGACGCGATCAGCGGAGCCAGTTTGGGTCAGGTCTACCGTGCGTATATCGACGACCGGCTCGTCGCTGTGAAGGTCCGTCGTCCCGACATCGAGTCGCTGATCGAGGCCGATCTCCGAGTGATCCGATTCTCACTTCCCGTCCTGCTTCGCTTCGTCCAGGAGGCCCAGTCGTTCTCCCTCGAAAACCTTGCCGACGAGTTCGCGAGGACGATCCGCGAGGAGATGGACTATTCGAGGGAGGCGGATATGCTCCGAGAGATCAGGAAGAACTTCGAGGGCAACGAGAAGATCGCCATCCCCGAGATCGTCGACTCGCACTCGACCGGGCGCGTACTGACGATGGAGTATATCGGCGGGACGAAGATCAACAACGTCCGAGAACTCGACGAGAAAGGGATCGACCGACACGAACTCGCAGAGACCTTACAGCGAGCCTATCTCCGGATGATCATCGACGATGGCGTCTTTCACGCCGATCCACATCCCGGAAATCTCGCGGTCAAAGACGACGGCACGATCGTTTTCTACGATTTCGGTATGAGCGGGCGGGTCGATCCGTTCATTCAGGAGAAGATCGTCGAGTTCTACATCGCCGTTGCGAATCAGGATATCGACGGCATTCTCGATACCTTGATCGAGATGGGGACCCTTAGTCCGGAGGCCAACAGGCAGGTGATGGGCGAGGTGATGGAACTGGCTATCGCGGACGTTCGCGGCGAGCAGATCGAGCAGTATCGCGTCAATCAGATCATCAATCAGATCGAAAACACCATCTACGAGTTTCCGCTCAGGCTGCCCTCGAATCTCGCCTTGGTTCTCCGGGTTGCGACCGTCGTCGAAGGGGTCTGTGTCACGCTGGATCAGAACTTCGACTTCATCGAAACCGCGACGGAGTACCTGAGCGAGGAGGGGTATCGCGAGGAAACCGCAAAACAGGTCGTCGAGGACACGGGAAGGGAGTTCCTTCACTCGGCTCAAGCGTCGATCCGACTGCCCCAGACAGCAGACCAAACGCTCACCCAACTGGGACGGGGCGACGTGACGATCAACGTCGACATCGAAGACCCGAACAGCGTCTTCGATCAGCTCGCAATGCGCCTGATCTACGGACTGCTTCTCTCTGTGAGTCTGATCTCGACGGCGATCATCTATGCGTTCCGAGGGCCGGATCTAGCAGTGATCATCTCCGGTGGACTCTCGTTGTTCATTATTCTGCTGCTCTATCGTTCGTTCAAGAAACGCCGACGAGGGATCCGCGCCCAGCCACAGTTCACTCGCCAGAGTCTGAGACAGCGCCGCGACGAGGAGTAATATACCGTGATAGTGGGAAACTGCTTCAACTGTGGATTCGGTGAACAAATCGTCGAAGAGTTGCTCGTGTATCTCGATGCGAACGCCCCCGAAACGGCCCACGTCAACCTCATCGCGAACGTGCCGGAGTTCTACGAGACGTTCGGATTCAAAGCCTGTGCACCGGAGCTGGTCGGGATGGGTCTGCGGTCGTGATCGTTATTCGCCGTTGAACTCCCGTTTCAACGACCCCAGCTCGGCGACGCGCTCGGCGTGCGCGTTGTGCTGGTGGATCGACTCGTCGTTCGACTGTTGCATCGTGATCACCGCGTCGTCGGAGAGATCCGGGAACTCCCGGATGACGCCTTCTGCCATCGCGCGCACGCAGTCCTCGACGAACTTTGCGTCGGCGTGACTCTCGTAGGTCATGTGATCCTCGTCGGGGCGCTTTGCGAGGTTGTAGATCCGCGCGCTCATCGAGTCTCGGGCGACGTCGATCAGCTCGCGGAGATCGACCTCGGGTGCGCCCTCGCTTTCGATGGTGATCGTGGCGTGTCCGCGCTGGGAGTGACCCGGCTGGGGCACTCGGTCGAGAAACTCGGTGATGGTTTCGTCGTCGACATCGAGCTCTTCGAGGGTGCGTTTCGCGCGGGCTGCGGACATTCCCTGCGAGCACGGACAGACGGTCATCCCCGTGACTCGTGTACCGATCGTCTCGCGAGTTCCCTCGTCCGTAGCCGTGGCTCCGGCGATGATATCGACCGTTCCTTGGGTCTCCCGATCGCTTTCGGGCGTCCGGTCGCGGGTCATGTACTCGGCTTCCATCGTTACCTCCGCGCGCGAGGTGTAGTCGTGGCGGCCGAGAAGGCGCTCTGCGGCGTCGCCACAGACGTCTTCGACTCGATAACTCGGCTCGCTTACTGCCTCTTCGAGCACCTCGTTGATCACCTCCATGTTCCGGCTCATATCCGCGCCCTTGCGCCAGCTCGGGAGGTCAACGAACACCTCGAATTCGGCCATGAGAACGATCGGGCGCTTCTCGGGGCGGGCGATCTTGACGAGCTTTTCGACACCCGTTACTCCCACCTGACTCAGTCCGACGGTCACTTCGGGTCGATCAGCCTGTACGTCCGGCAGCTGTCCACTCATTATCCGTCGCTAGCGATTCACAGCGATTCAAGCTTTCTATCTACATCCAACCGTCGCTCAGTCTAGCTTGCCAAGCGCCTCGAAAAAATCCACAGGAGGCCCCGCGAGATGTGCGGGCTCCTCGGCGAGTCCGATCTCGATCTGGGCCGGTGGCTCGACGACTTCCCGATCCTTACCGTCGCTAATAACGTAGGCGAGATCGGCGTCATCGACCCTGATCGAGAGGGTTCGGTCGGCGCTGACGACGAGCGACGGCATCGGCTCGGTTGCACACATCTCCGTGACGACGAGTCCCGAAACCCCCGGATGGACGAGCGGACCGCCCTCGCTCAGGTTGTAGGCGGTGCTGCCCGTTGGCGTCGAGACCAACACGCCGTCGGCGTGGCCTCCCGTATAGAGCGAGCCACCGATACGAACTTCGACCGTACAGCCCTGTCCGTGGCCGCGCTGAGGTCCCTGTACCACGACTTCGTTGACCGCAGGCGTAAGCGACCAGTCCTCCCCGCGGGTCTCGATTCGGGGCACCGGTCGGGAGCGGACGCTGCCGGTTTTCTTTTCGTGATCGAGTTCGGCGCTAACGGCGTCTACGGCATCGCTGGGCGAGACGGCGTTCAGAAAGCCGACCTCGCCGAGATTCACGCCCAAAATGGGGGTCTTGCCGACGCCGCGGGCGGTAAAGAGAAACGTGCCATCCCCACCGATACTCACGACGAGATCGCAGTCGCGCATCGCCGTCGGGTCGACGCCGGAAAGCGAGAGCGTGCTCGCCGTTGCGCTGTCGACTCGGACGGCAGCGCCCTCCTCGCGAAGGGTGTCTCGAATTTCGTCGGCCAGATTCGCCGCGCGGGCGTTGTCCTTCTGGGCGACGATGCCGACATCCATACCGGAGGTGCGCCCCCATCCCGTAAAAACACCTCGCCCGACAGCGTTATTTATCAACATCTCGATGTATATGTGATGACCGAGGACGACTGGTTCGAGCGCGCCCTCGACGAGGACGAAGAGGACGACGAACTCTTCGAGGAGGATTTCGCGAGCGCGTTCGAGGCGGCCGGTGCGCCTGGACGCCCCGGAACCGGAAACACCGAGATTGAAACGCAAACCGACTTCGATTCGCCGCCTGACTCCGAACTCCCTCGCCTCGATTTCGGGATTGAAGGACTCGATGCGATGATCCAAGGCGGAATCCCTACCAGAT
>JADFQH010000187.1 GCA_022561895.1 Methanobacteriota archaeon
ATTGAGCGTGGGTGGTATCTTTTTGTGTTCAAGGGCGAGCGACGCTTTGATCAAACTTGCAACTCCGGCTGCGGTATCAAGGTGGCCGATGTTGGTTTTCACCGAGCCAATCCGACAATAGCCGACACGATCACTGGTCTCGCGGAACGCGCGTGTCAACGCGGAGATCTCGATCGGATCCCCGATGACGCTATTGCCTCCTTTGCGGGGGTGGGCTATCACTTCGACCTCGCCGACATCCAGGAGGGCGAAACCGTACTCGATTTGGGCAGCGGCTCGGGCACGGACGCCTTCGTCGCGGCGCTTCAGGTCGGCAACGGGAGCGTGGCCGGGCTGGACATGACCGACGAGCAACTGGAGAAAGCACGAAACTTGGGAGACGAAGCAGGGTTCGAAAACGTGAGCTTCGAGAAGGGCTACATCGAGGAGCTGCCGTTTCCCGACAACTCGTTCGACGTCGTGATCTCGAACGGCGTCATCAACCTTTCTGCCGAAAAGAACCGGGTGTTCGAGGAGGCGAGGCGCGTCCTCGCGCCCGATGGCCGCCTCGCGCTCTCGGACATCATCAGCGAGACGCGGCTCTCGGAGGGGATCAAGACCGACGCGGACCTCTGGGCGGCCTGTATCGGCGGGGCAGAACAGATCGACGACTATACGAGCGTGATCGAGACGCCCGGCTTCGAAGTCACGGAGATCCGGGAGAACTCCGCATACGAGTTCATCTCCGAGCAGGCACAGGGTGCGTGCGGGAAGTACGGCGTCAAGAGCGTCTCGCTCGTCGCGCCCAAGGTAGCGTAACAAACGGACAACGAACGACAAAACCAACAGACAATGACAGACAGAACCCAACAGACAACGACGACCAAAACCACACCAACTGACGGCGTACTGCGCCGAACGGTACTGAAAGCAAGCGCAGTCACGGCGGGCACGCTGGGCCTGATCGGGACCGCGACAGGCGACGAACACGACGATGATGAGCACGGGGATCACGACCACGATGACGAGGCCTATGAGGAGGCGGCGGACGAGGAAAACGACGATGAGGAGAGCGCAGTCGACGAACCCGATGGCTTCGCGGTCGAGATACTCGCGGAGCATTCGCCGTTCGCCGACGACGTAGCCGCGAGGTTTTGCGTCGACTACGCCGACAATGGGGACACTCCCACCGAAGTCGTCGATCTGGAGGACGCATCGAGCGTCATCGTCGCCGAGGCGACGTGGACGGAAGGAGCGCGCTCGGGCTGGCACCGCCACCCCGGCATGTCGATCGTCACCATGACCGAAGGCGAGATCGAACACACGATGGAGGGCGATTGTGTCCCCCGGACCTACGCGGCGGGAGATGCGTGGATCGATCCCGGCCACGTCCACAAGGCCGACAGCGACGACGGGGCGAGGGCCTACGTGACGTTCCTCGGCATTCCCGATGGGGAACCGGCGACGGAGTGGGTTCCGCCGGTGGAGTGTTGAGGATCGTATCTCTATGTTCTGTACAGCTCTCCGCGTTCGTACTCGAGGGTCGTCGCCACTCGCTCTGCGACCTCTTCGCCGATCTCGCGCTCGACGATCCACAGTGCGAGATCGATTCCTGATGTGACGCCGCCCGCGGTCAGGATATCACCGTCATCGACTACTCGGGCTTCGACGACCTCCGCGGCCGTCTCGCGTAGATCATCCAGCGCGCCCGCGTGGGTGACCGCGGGTCGCCCGTCGAGAACTCCGGCTTTTTCGACCAACATTGCACCCGTACAGACGGAAGCGAGGGTCGTACCATGACTATGCTGCTCGGCGATCAGGGGCGGAATCACGTTTCGCTCGTACTCGCCCCACGTCCCGCGCTCGTTTCGGGCGGTCCAGCCCCCGCCGGGTACGACGAGCAGATCCGGCTCGCCGAGTACGCTGTCGGGTTCGACCCGGAGTCCGTGGCTTGCGGTCACTCGCTCCGTGGGTTCGTGAGTCACGAGCGATGTCGAGAGATCAGTATCCTTGGCGGCGTTCTGAAACACCTCGTAGGGGCCGATGGCGTCGAGTTCGTCGAACCCTTCGTACAGCAGGATCTCGATGTTCATGTGCTCCCTTCGCTGTCGACAGTATAGTCGTTTCCCGCGCGTCGGATCAAAACGCTGTTAACCCACCCTTCCGTACCCCCGCATATATGGTAGAAGCCTCCGCGTTCGCCGTCTCGATCGGGGCCTTCCTCGCTCTCACTGCGGTCGCGTTGCATTTCGCAAAGGGTACCGAACGACCCATCGCCGACGACATCACAGAGGAAGTACTCGAACAGCGCGCCTCGACCGTCATCGAGACGGACTTCCCCGAGCCGATGAACCGCGCGATCGGCGGCGGTGGCGGGGCTGCCGCGGCCGTCGCCGGCGGCGCGGACGCCGAAGGCGAACTCGAAGAGGGCGGTGCGGAGGAAGCCTCTGGACCGGGCGACATCCCCGAAGACGAGATCGAGTACTTCGAGATCGAGTTCGCAAAGGAAGGCGAGACCATCGAAGTCGCGAACAACGAAACCATCTTGGAGGCCGGCGAGGACGAGGGCTGGGACCTGCCGTATGCCTGCCGACAGGGTCAGTGTGTCTCCTGTGGCGGGCGAGTCGTCGACGGCCCCTCCGAGGACTACTTAGAACACGACAACCAGCAGATGCTCGACGACAACGAGATCGGCGAGGGCTACACGCTGACCTGTGTTGCTTACCCCCGCGGGGAGTTCACGCTCGAAACCAACGAGACGCCCTGAGCGTTCTTCCGGCCCCGTGTTTTACGTTGCAGAGCCGCATACTATTGGCCATGAAGGTCGTGTTCAAACCTGGAAACACTTACGAGGACGTGAACTGCTTCGATTTCAGGGAGTACGAACGCGGGATCGTCCTCAAAAACGAGGACGGTTACAATATGGGCTACGTCCCTCACGAGATCCTCAGCCATATCGAACCACATCCCGAAGAACAGGTTCTGTTCGAGGGTGACAACGCCGAGACAAACACGTAGTACGTACTCCGAACCGTCAGAACCGCTGATAGCGCGTTCTAACCGTTTCATCCGATCCGTCTTCGACCCAGATCATTCCATCGATATACGGGTCGAGACTGTCATAAGTGCTGCCGTCGGTCACGTAGAGCTGATAGCCGTCGATCTGTGAGTGAAACGTATTCAGTAGCTGGGCACGCTCCTCAGGGGCGAGGGACCCACTGAACGCCGTATACGAATCCACGACGAGGTGAAAGCGCTGTGCGGGCGTCGTCGAGAGCGACTCGACCAGTTCGGTGAGCGAGATCGCCGTCCGCTCGATGTCGCCGTCAGCGGTCGTATAATGAATTGGGATTCGTCGGTAGATATCCGCAATATACTGACCTTTCGAGCGGGTGTCGATGATTCCGATCGCCGCCCGATTCCCGGAAGCCGTATCCACTTTCCAACTCCGAAGGAGTTCGGTCGCGCTACGTTCAGTCGTGAGGACGATCATCCCATCGACCGGGGGCGTCTCCCGATGGGCTTGCCGAAGAAACCGTTCTATCCTTCCCGGCCCGCTAACCGTTATCGTCTGTCCGACTTGGTGTATGATCGGCGGCAGCAACCCCTGCGTTTCGCTGCAATTCTCGTCGTTTGTGGCTCCGTGAGCCACTTCGGAACGATCCCGTCTTGGCATGGAGTCCGACGATCGGACGGGCGGCGGTGTTCCGTCTTGGGTTTGAGAGGTCGATACAGTCGTTTTCGTCGGGGTCACCGATGCGTTTTCGCGGTCTGAAGGGTTTTGTTCGTTATGCATAATGGAGTTCAGCACCCGCGCAGGATTCTTCAAACAGGACTTTCGGAGCCATGACTCGAACGAAGCGCGTCCCGCTTCAGTCGATTATTCGTTGAAAATATCCGGCGAGCAGTTCCAGCTACCTCTCCGTTTCTATGTTCGAGTAGTATGAGTCTTGTCCTTCGAGGTACACGACACCGTACAGCCTGCGACTCCGGCTCTAACGCGATCTCCAACGAAACGCTCTTCCAATAGATCCGGTCACAACATACAAGCACCCCGGCCGTCTCCGATCACATAGACGGCCCGATGAGACCGTCGTGGTTGAGGGCGATATCGAACATCATCCGAGAGGCGTTCACGAAGTACTGGACCTGCTTTTGTTGGCCTTCTCGGATGTCATTTTCGACCGCTTCCGTAGAGCAGTCTCCCTTACTGTATCCAACGCGGTCTCTGTGGTAGAGCGTAGTTTTATTTTCCGGCCGGACGCGTATCCCGGTATGGGCAGTGTTGACAACATCGACGAGATGAAGAGCTATCTGACGCCGCGTCAGGAAAACGAGGCGACCGCGAGCTACCAGAACACCACGGCGATCGCGTGTCCGGTCTGTGAGGAGTCCTTCGATTCGCTCGTGGTGTGTAAGCGAAACGAGACCAGCCTCTCGCTCGATACGGTGATGAACCTCTGTACGGTCACGAACGACGACGGCCGGCTCTTTCTGTTCACCCACGAGTAGTCGGTTGGACAGCGGATCGAGAAATCGGATTGATCCCTGTGACTGCGTCGAACCCCGAAGAACACTGATCCCGACAGGGATCACCTGACGACCGTCACCGGGACGGGCGACCGGCGGGTGACCAGCGCCGCGACGTTTCCCAACAACAGCCGTGAGCCGAGATCGCGGCCATGGCCGCCGACTATGACCATGTCGTAGGATTCGGCGTGTGTTAGGATCTCACGGGACGGGGTTCCGAGCGCTACTATGGTATTAATCTCGGCATCGTATTCGGCAGCCAACTCGTGAGCGCGCTGCAAGACGGTTTCGGCGCGGCTCTCGGCCGCTTTCGAGGGATCGTCCGCGAGCACCAGTCCGGCCGCCTCCCCCATGAACCACGTCGGAACGCCGACGACGGTTAGCACAGCTATCTCGGCGTCAGGGTAGTTCTCGAGCGCGAATTCGAGGGCGTGTTCGGCCATCTCCGAGCCATCCATCGCGACGAGCACGCGGGCGATCATACCACCTGTAGGCATCGCGCAGCGATAAGCTGTCTCAGTGTCCACTCTCACCCGACGAACGGAAGGAAAGCGAAGAACGCATACGAGAGAGCGAGCGACACGCTCGGCCCGATAACCCACATCGAGACGTACTTCGCGACCGCCCGTGGGTTGAACAGTTCTCCCACCTCCAAGACCTCCGGGGGTTCTTCCTCGCCGATCTCGGGGACGTGTTCGGGCGTTTCGACGCTGATCTGAACCCGACGAAGACCGATGCGGCGATACCGAGAAGGAGAACTCCGAGGGGATCCACACCGCATAACTACGCAAATCTCACAAAAATATGTCTCGTAACCATTGACAGTTATTCAAACACAATTTTCATACGTTCCAAAAATTATTTCCGTTGGCCCCGAGATCAGTCTCGACTCTGAACACCTGACCATCATCGCTCAAAAATCGTGTTCGAACGCGTTCTGATCGGTCGACTGGATGATGATCTTGTTCTCTCTGACCCGGACGAACACGTCATCCCCGATGCCCATTCCGGCGACGGACAGTTCGTCTTCGTGGAGGTTGAGGTGGGCGTTGTGGTACTCGCCGTTCGTGTCCTTCGCACCGCTCGGACTCAGTTTTTTTCTGCGGACCATCGTTTCGTGGCTATCGAATCCACTCGCGTATAGCTTTGTTCCATTATATAGACGCATAGGACTTCATCGAACCATCCGGCAGTCCGCTACGATATTGACATCCTCCCCGTGGTAAACGACGGGGATTCCTTCGCGGGGTCGTTCGAAACGGCAAGCCGTTTCGTGATGACGGGAGAACTCCGTTCTCCCGAACCACGTCGAGTCGGTCCCGAGTCCCCCGAAGACAACTTCTCGTCCGGCGATCGGACGGTACCGGGTTTGTGCGTGATACGTCGGGCCTCGGAGAGGCGTGGGATGCTTGGATGTCCGCTTGCACCGCACAGGCCGTGCCATCGACCCGACTCGGACTTCCGTCCGAGTCTTGCGTCGGGGAGGCTTGCGTTTTTGATATGGCCAGAATCTCAAATCCGATCGCGGTCATTCACTCCTCCTCACGTCCGTTCGTCGGCGCTCATGGGCCCGCTCGGATTTGAACCAAGGACGAGTCGGTTATGAGCCGACCTCTCTAACCAGACTGAGATACAGGCCCTCGCTCCTCGGTACTAGGTCGCCGAACAAAATTCTGCCGACTGGCGTCTCCGATAGATAGACTGCGATTCGTCCGCTGGAACCTGCCGTATGGAGCTTTTT
>JADFQH010000188.1 GCA_022561895.1 Methanobacteriota archaeon
GCGATTTCGCGCACGGCCTCGATCATGCGACGCGGGCCACACACGTAGACGTGCGCTCCCGGCCCCGGGTTGCCGAGCACACGCCGCAGATCCATGCCCGTCTCGGAAGACCGGCCGCCCGTGTAACACAGGGCGCGATCCCCCGCGAGCTGGACCACGTCGTCTCTGTACGCCATGCGTTCGGGAGCGGCGGCGGCATAGTGCACCTCCGTGTCCGCGCCGCTCGCGACCAGCGTCCTAAGCATGGCCAGGATCGGCGTGATTCCGATGCCTCCGGCGATCAGGATCGAGCGCTCCGTGATCCCACGGGCAACGTATTTTAGCGTCTCCATCGAGAGGCTGTCGACCGCACTTTCGTCCGTGAGCTTGCCGGGAACCACCCGGAAGAGAACGACGGCCATCAGGCCGAAAAGCGGGACCATCGCGCCGAAGCCGAGTCGCCACGAAACGGCCGCCGCGAGGACACCTGCGACGACCGGCAAGATTGCGTTGCCCGCCTCGCCAGCGGATAAGGTGAGTCCAATGGCGGTACCGTCGCGTTCCTCGTAGATCGCCGAAAGGATCGTAAAGCGGGCGGGCCCGAAAAGCGCCGTCGAGAAGCCAAAGAGGCCGGTGGCGAGAAAGAGCGTAAGTGAGGTGTTCGAGACCGCGACGACCGCGATCATCGTCCCCGAGACCAGCGTGCTGATTACGAGGGCGTTACCCTCGCCGAGGCGATCCCCGATGATCCCGCCGGGAAACTGCCCGAGGGCGTAGGCGATCCAGAGAACGGAGATCAGCAGGCCGGAGGCGGTCAGACCGAGCGAGAACGCCTCCCGGAGGTACGGGAGCAGGGCGGGGAAAACGAGGCGCAAGCCGAGCGAGAGAAACCAGCCGCCCGCCACTCCAAGCAGAATCCAGCCGCGTCCATCCCTCCAGAGATCGCGGACGATAACACGAAGCTGCCCGGTCCCGATCCGTTGCACGTTTCGACCCCACGATAACTGATGGCATTCACCTGTCGATCCCGGCAGCATCGGCGGGTTTTCGTCCCGGTAGCGATCTCAGTTACTAATATTGGGGCCATATTTTATTACTCCGGTCCATCAGGGGTTTATACCTGTACTTCGTACGCGAGGGTATGTACGGGAGCATTCTGGACACGATCGGCACACCATTGATCCAGATCAGCTCTCCGGAGGGCGCGACCGTGGCAGCGAAGGTAGAAGCGTTCAATCCGGGGGGCTCGGCGAAGGACCGGCCCGCGCTCGCGATGATCGAGGCCGCAGAGCGCGAGGGGCTGCTCGAACCCGGCGACGCGGTCGTCGAGCCGACCAGCGGGAACACCGGTATCGGGCTGGCGATCGCCGCCGCCGCCCGCAACTACGACCTGACGATCGTGCTCCCCGATTCGATGTCCGAGGAGCGCCGCCGCCTGCTTCGAGCCTACGGCGCGGAGATCGAACTCGTTTCGGGGGAGATGACCGACGCGCGCGAGCGCGCCGACGAGATCGTCGCGGAGACCGGCGCGGTCCAGTTGGGCCAGTTCGAGAACCCCGCGAACGCCGAGGCCCACTACCGTACCACCGCCCCCGAGATCATCGAGGCGGTCGAGGGCCGGGAGATCGACGCGCTGGTCGTCGGTGTCGGAACCGGGGGGACCATAACAGGGACTGGACGGCGACTCAAAGAGGAGTTTCCAGCGATGGATGTGATCGCCGTCGAACCCGAAACCAATGCGGTTCTCTCCACTGGAACTCCCGGCAAAGACGAGTTCCAAGGGATGGGAGCGGGCTTCGTGAGCGAGCTGCTCGACATCGAACTCTTGGATTCGATCGAGACGGTTCCCCTCGAAGAGGCCGAAACGGAGTGTCGTCGCCTCGCGCGAGAGGAGGGGATTCTGGTGGGACAATCGAGCGGCGCGGTCTCGGTCGCCTCCCGCCGAGTCGCAAAACGGCTTGCCCAGCCCGAACTCAACTGTCCGGAAGCGCCCGATATGTCCGGACTGACGGCGGATGGCGGCCTCGAATCGGGATTCGACGACTGCCCGCTCGTCGTGACGATCTTTCCCGACAGCGGCGAGCGCTACCTTTCGACTGGCCTGTTCGACTAACCGCCAAACTCCCCTTCTGCAACCCGTACGACCACCGTTTCCTCGACCTCGCGCAGGTCGTACTCGGGAGTCTCACCCTCGCGCCGGGTGACGTACATCGGTTCGACGAGTTCGCCATCGGAGATCCCGTAAATCGCGAGCGAGTCGCCCGTCTCTCCCGTTTTGACTTCGTTGTCCCGCACCTTCGTCGCCAACTCCCGCGAAAGCCATTCCTCGGCGCTGATCGAGGGTTCTTTGACGAACGCCGCCTCAGCAAAGCGAACCAGATACCAGTTCAGATCGTTCAGCAGCGAGACCGCCGCGCCCAAACTCACCGTCTCGACGGTAATGGTGTTCTCCCATGGGATCGAGGGATCATAGGTGGCGAGTGCCTCGCGGGCGGTCTCGCGGCTCAGCAGCTCGAAGCGAAGGTCAACATCCCGCTTGCCGACGAGACAGACGGTCGTCACGGTCGGAGAATGTGTGAGCTATCGAAAAGCGGTTTCGTTTGCCAGCGATCCGGTAGTCCTACGATAGTTCAACCCGCTCGATCCCCGCGACCGACTCCGCGACTAACCCCTCCAGATCGGGTTCGGCCGCCTCGACTTCTTCGAGGACGGCGTTCGTCTCGGGATACTCGGGTGCGATCCGATTGCAGCCCGCCTCGATGGTCGCGTCTTCGTACGTCCCGATTTCCCGAGCGTGTGCGATGATCTCTTGTTTGTCCCATGTCAACAGTGGGCGGTGAACCGGCGCTCTTGTGACCCGATCGGTCAGCGCGAGGTTCGCACTCGTCTGACTGGATTTCTGACCGATTGCTTCACCCGTAACGATCCCCACCGCATCGGTCTCTTCAGCAACTCGTTCCCCGACCCGGAGCATGTATCGGCGCAACGAGAGCATCCTCGTCTTCCCGGTCTCGCTCACGAGTCGCTCGGCGGCAGCACCCGCGGGCGCGATCCGCAGATCGTGTGTGTGATTCGGCGCATACTCGGCGAGGGTGCGGGCGGATTCGACCGCGCGGGCGACGTGGTCTGCCCCTCCATAGTTCTCGAAATCAAAGTACAGTGGGACGATGGGCGAACCGCGTTTCATCACCTCCCACGCCGCAACGGGTGAATCAATCCCCCCAGAGAGAAGCGAAACGAGTGGGCGCTGGCTCCCTAATGGAAGGCCGCCGGGACCTACACGTTTCTCTGTGACGATAAACGATTCATCGGAACGACATTCGACGTAGAAGGTAAGTGAAGGGTTTTCGAGGTCGACTTCGGGCTTTTCGAGTGCGTCCCAGATCGCCTGCCCGCCCTCGCGTTCGATCTCCTCGCTCGTAAACGGGTGGGCGTCGCGCGTGCCAGCGCGTCGGGCAGAAACGGCAAAGGGCCCCTCGATCTCGGTCGCTGTGGCGACCTCGGCGAGCGCCTCACAGATCGCGTCCATCGTCGGTTCAGCCGAGCGCGCCGGACTGGCGGAGACGATTCCGAACGTATCGCAGGCGGCCGCCGTCGCCGCCTCGACTTCGGGGGTTCTGATCCGCGGGCGCGACCATTGCCAGTCGAGGGTTCCCGTGACCTCGCGTGAGTCGAGCATGGCTTGGAGATTCGTTTCGAGCGAGCGCTCCATATCCCGCTGGACCTTCGTGCTCTTGACGCCGATATCCCCGTAGCGCACGAGGACGGTATCGGCTCCGGGCGGGATCATGTCGGGAGTAGATCGAGCGAGGATAAACGGGCTTCGAACCCCGTGGACGACTCGGTATTAGAACGTCGAGGAGTCGCTTCGCTCTTCTTCGTGCTCTGACCTCACTTCGTTCGGTCAGAACGTCGATAGTTCGCCATCGATCGTGCGCTGGGTGATCTCCGAAACGTTCGCGAGTTCACGATCGACGATTTCGACGACATCGTCCTCGATATCTCCGAGCGAAACGCCCTCTTCGGCGACGATGTGGGCGTCTGCGACGTGGGGCTGATCGATCGGACGACCGATCTGACTGAGCAGCCGAATCCGCAGATCGCGGATGCCATCCACTTCCTCGACGACCGCACGGGCGACCTCGGTAGAGAGGAGGTTGTAGATCTTCCCGATGTGGTTGACGGGGTTCTTTCCACTGGTTGCCTCCATCGACATCGACCGGTTGGGGGTGATCAGGCCGTTCGCGCGGTTTCCTCGACCTACCGAGCCGTCGTCGCCCTGCTCGGCGCTCGTTCCGGTTGTCGTAAGATAGATCGATCCCTGCTCGTAGTCGTCGGCGGTGTTGACGTGGACGGCGACCTCTCGATCGGTGTACTCGCCTGCGAGTTCGGCGACGTGTTTGCGGACGCCGACGACGGCCTCGTCGTATGCGTCCATACCGGCCACGTGCTCGTCGATCATGGCGACGGCCACCGTAATATCGATCCGGTCGTCCTCGCGCTTTCCCATGAGTTTTACGTCCGGCCCGACCGCCGGATTCGAATCGCTGTAGGCTCCGTTGAGGCTTCGTTCGGCTTCCAGTACGATCCGCTCGGTCTCGGTGAGGGGCGCATGACCTACCCCGAAGGAGGTGTCGTTCGCCATCGGAACCGTTGTGCCCTCCTCGCCGAACACCTCTTGGAGGTCGCCCGATCCCTCACCGAGCTTTACGTCGACGATTACGTCCGTGCCGAATTCGAGTTCGGGGACCTGTTCTGCGAGGCACTCGCGGGCGGCTTCGAGGGCGATCTTCCCAGTCGGGATCTTCGTCCCTTCGTACTCTTTGGTCGCACGGCCAACGATAAGGAGATAGATCGGGTCGATCATCTCGCCGCCACCGAAGGCGGGTGCGGCGTTGCCAGCAACGAGTTGGGTTTCGTCGGTGTTGTAGTGAAGAACTTTGCCAACGCGATCGATATACTCCTGTGAGAGCGCGCGAGAGACGCTTTCTGCAACGCCGTCACAGATCGAATCGGGGTGGCCAAGCCCCTTTCGCTCGACGATCTCTACTTCCTGATCCTCGACCGCTTTGCGATCGATCGGCTCGACTCGGATGTTCCGCTCGGTCATTGTCGAGCCTACACGTTCGGGTATGCTATACCTTCCGATAACTTTCTCAGGTGTAATGATAACCAGTGTGCATCAACCGGATCCGACGACGGATATACTGCATGATCTATCCTGCACTATACCCATCTACTTGCTGGCGTATGTCGAAGGTACGATGAATTACGCCGACTCTGCCGCGATGCGGCTGTTCCCGATCCAACGCGAGGGATGGGAGCTTTCGCTCTATGAGTGTCCGAACTGTCAGGGGTCGATCCAAGCGATCGTCACCGACGACGGAGGCACTCCGACCGCGTACCCCTGTCGACACCAGCTCCCGACGAAGTTTCCGGAGTAGTTCGTGCTGATCTCGTCAGTCGCCGTCTCCGAGTAGTAGCTCCAGATACGAGGTTCTGATCTCCGCATCCGGATTGAGTCCGAGCGATTCGATCATCCCCGCGACCTCTTCGCGTGCGGCGTCGATCTCCTCTTCGTGGGCTTCCGTCTCGACTTCGACGAACTCCCCCAGCCCGGCGATCGAATCGAGCACTACGAGACAGTCCCCGAGCGAGAACCGCTCACGATCCTTTTCGACGACTGCAACACGAACGAACCCGAGCGATTCGAGGATCGCCTCCATCACCTCCCCGTCCTCGATTTCCGTTTCGTGTTCCTCGCGCGTTTTCGAGGTGGGGCCGACCAGCGGTCCCTTGTACGTGAGTTTCGCCCGACGATCGCCGTCCGCCGTCTCGTGACGCACGCGAAGCGCCTCGTCGGTTTCGGCGAAATCACGCGCTGGCGCGTTGTAGTAGGTATCTCGCTGTGTACGCCTCCCTCGGTCTGTAGCCCCGTGTCCGACCAGCCGCTCCCGGACCCGATCGTGATCGGCTCGAATCTTCATCTCGACTTCGTACGTACTCACTCCAACTACTCGTTTCTCGAACGATATCCGTTTTTCTCGCTCAACTCCGGCGTTTGTCCCTCGCTAATCTCACCCAGCGAACAATTCAGTTTTCCAACCCCCGTCCCCGATTAACTACCGACTAGATCCCGATCTCGATCCGCATCGATCCGACGTTCAAAACTGGAGAATTGCATCATCGATAGTACGTCGATTATCAGATCACTATACAACAGTAGTGTCATAGATAAATAAGTATCATTCCGAAATAT
>JADFQH010000189.1 GCA_022561895.1 Methanobacteriota archaeon
ACAGCGTTAGGAGAGGAACTGGGCGTCACCTATCACACTGACCAGCCCGTCTCCGCCATCGAGGGCCGCACAGGGGGGTTCAAAGTCGAGGCCCGCGACACCTTCCTTCCCGATCTCGTCGTCAGCGACGCCGACTACGCACACACCGAACTCGATCTCCTGCCGCCCGAAAAACGGGGCTACAGTGAAGGGTACTGGGAGTCACGTACCTACGCACCCTCGGCCTTTCTGCTTTATCTCGGCGTCGAGGGCGACGTCGAGGAACTCGCCCACCACACGCTCGTGCTGCCGCCCGCCTGGGAGACTCATTTCGAGAAGATCTTCGACGATCCAGAGTGGCCCGACGATCCCGCCTACTATCTCTGTGTCCCCTCGAAAACGGACGACTCGGTCGCGCCGGAGAACCATTCGAACCTCTTTGCACTCGTCCCTATCGCCCCCGGTCTCGACGATCGGCCCGTAATCAGGGAAAGCTATCGCGATCTCGTTCTTCGGGACATCGCCGAGAATACAGGGGTGGATCTCCGGGATCGAATCGTCTTCGAGGAGATATTCACCGTTGATGACTTTGCTTCCCGCTACAACAGCATGCGGGGCACGGCCCTCGGACTTGCCCACACCCTCGATCAGACCGCCGTGTTCCGCCCGCCACACCGCTCGAAAAAAGTCGAGGGACTCTACTTCACCGGCTCGTATACGACGCCCGGAATCGGCGTCCCGATGTGTCTGATTAGCGGGCAGCTAACCGCCGAGGCAGTGTTCGAAGACCACCGGAAACAGGGATGAACCGTTTTCAGTACCTGCTAAAGCTCTCGCGCCCGCGTTTCTGGCTCTATCTCGCCGGCCCGGTCCTCGTGGGTGCGGTGTTCGGTGCGAGCGATCCCTCGGAGCTGCTTTCGCTTCCCGTCATCGCACTGTTTGCCTTTTTTTTGTTTCCGGCAAACGTCCTGCTCTACGGCGTCAACGACATATTTGACGCCGACGTCGATGAATCGAATCCGAAAAAAGACGAGCGCGAAGTCAGATACGGCGGCCAGCGGTTCGTCCGTATCGCCGTTTTTCTGAGCGCCCTTCTCGGATTCGCCCTCGTTCCGGTGCTTCCGACGGGAAGCCTGCTGTGGATCGCCGGGTTCTATCTCTTGGGGGTTCAGTACAGCGCCCCGCCCGCTCGGTTCAAGACCACACCGATTTTCGACTCGGTCTCGAACGGGCTGTACTTCATGCCGGGTGCGGCCACCTACGTCGCGCTCGCCGGCGCTCAGCCCCCCGCACTCGCCATCGCGGGTGCGTGGCTGTGGACGATGGGCATGCACACATTCAGCGCGATCCCGGATATCGAACCCGACCGCGCGGCGGGGATCGAGACAACCGCCACGCTGCTGGGTGAGCGGCGAACGTACGCCTACTGTGGAGCGTGCTGGGCACTTTCCACGCTCTGTTTCGGCGTATTCGACCGTTGGCTCGGCGCGCTCTTTCTCGTCTACCCCGCGCTCGTTCTCGGCGTCGCGTTCGGAAATACCGACGTTTCGAGAGCCTACTGGTGGTTCCCGGCGATCAACACCGCTGTCGGCGCGCTGTTTACGATGGGTGGGCTGTGGCTGCTGGTCTCCGGATGAGAACTCGGAAAAACGAGTGGGCTATAGTAGCCGTTGAAACCGTTTGCACACGTGTTGCACTCAGCGGCCAGCACCATCGGTACTGGCCGCTCATTTCGCACCCATGTGTGTCTTGACGTTCAATGGTTACTATAAGTGTCCGCCGACCGAACGACCGGTGATGAAGGCAGGTGTGGGTCGTGAGTGACACCGTCGTAGCGAGCAGGCGGCAGGTCGAATCGACGCTCGAACGCGTCGTCGAGGAAAACAGGTTCACCATCGCCGTCACCTTCCCGCTGGTCGGGGTCGCCCTCCTCATCGCCGGCAGACAGGGATTTCTCCCCGCTGAACTCGCGATGAATCCATATCTCTTGATCGGCGCGAACCTCGTCATGATCTCGCCGCTGGTCGCGGGACTGGTTCCATTGATCGATCGGCGGGCACTGTTCGGCCTCGCCGTTCTCGCCCTCTTTACGTGGGGGATCGAACTCACCGGCGTTCTCACCGGACTGCCCTACGGCGAGTTTTCCTACGGACTCGAACTCGGCCCGATGCTGTTCGATCTCGTCCCGCTCGGCCTGCCCGTCTTTTACTTCCCCATCCTGCTCAATAGCTACCTGCTTTCCCTTCTACTTCTCGGCGAGTCGTCGCTCCCTCGCCGGTTCTGTCTCACACTCGGAATCGTCATCACGCTCGATCTGATCCTCGATCCCGGTGCGGTCGCGCTCGGCTTCTGGGGCTGGAATAGCGGGGGGATCTACTACGGTGTTCCTGCGATCAACTACCTCGGGTGGCTCCTCAGTGGATCGATCGCTATCGCGATTCTCCAGCTCGCGTTCGACCACGAAGCAGTGTCAGAGCGCCTCGATTCCTGTGGCTTTTTCCTCGATGATCTGGTGAGCTTTCTACTCCTCTGGGGGCTGATCAATCTCTATTTTTCGAACTGGATTCCCGTGTCCCTGGGGTTGCTGATGGTCGTAACCTTGCTTACGAGCGACTGGTTCGACTTCGACGTGCTCTGATAAGGACTGTTGTCGTGGCACTGAGTACATCCGTTCTGACCACGCGACGTACCGTCTCCCGGCGGGCAAACTATATGATCACTGGTATCCACTAGCACGAACGGGGACTGTTTCCGAGATCGTATCTGAGAAACAATGGCACTCACCACGGACGAATTCACCGAAACGGTTCGAGAGATGGCGGGCGATCCAACGGTTGAGGACGTAGCTGAGGGGATCGTCATGGTCCGTCTTCGAGACACTGCCCACACCGATCTGGGACTCGGGCTACAGCACACCGGCTGGACCCTTACGGATGTGTGGTTCAAGGAGCGACGGCTCCTCTTTCGCAGGCGGATCGGGGAGGTGGATCTCGACGGCTTTGGCGCAGACGGGCAGGTTCGCGCCCGTCCGAACGTCGCCGCGGCTGTCACGCTCGACTGTCGAAACTGCGGGGCGACGTTTCGCCGTTCCGAGGTCGCAACGCCGACGTTCGGGGGACTAGCCTGTCCCGACTGTGGCTCGACTGATTTCGGCTAATCTGTACGTTACACTCGTGTGAGGAACACCAGTTTGCAGAACTCGGTTACCGCGTCGGGAGGCTATCATGATGTCGTCCTTTGGTCTGTCTCGTCTGTCCCGCGACGGCGCTCACCCGGTAAAAAACCGCCTCGGGGTCGCCCGTCCACTGCCAGTGCCAGCGCACGCGGGCAACGACCCAGAGCTTTCGTATCGTACTTAGTTCGGGTTCGTTCCCGAGTACGTCGTACTCACACTCGCGGATCAATCGGTGGTGTTCGGCATACAAAACGGCCGCCAGTAAGACCGGAAGCTGACAGTCCCGCGGGAGGTGTTTGATACCAGCGACACCCGTTCGATAGAGCGATTCCGCCCGACTGAGTTCGGTCTGAACCGCGCGCGCAACGCGTTCGTCCATCTCGAAGCGCTCGATCTGCTCGTTCGTAACGCCCTCCGCTTCGAGCGTCGATTGCGGGAGGTAGATCCGATCACGGTCGACGATATCTTCACGAACGTCCCGAACGAAGTTCGTCAGCTGAAAGGCCTCGCCGAGCGCCGTCGCATGCGGGAGGGCGGTCTCCGGGTTTTCGGGGTTCATAACGCCGGTCATCATCCGTCCGACGGCTGCCGCAGAGCCGTTCATATAGGCCTCGAGCTCGCCGTAGTTCTCGTACCGACGTTTCTCGATATCGGTCGCCATCGCATCGACGAACGTATCTATGTCCTCTTCCGTGATGTCGTGGCGTTCTCTGATGATCTGAAACGCTTCTAGTACTGGTGTCTCCGGCTCCCGTTGGCCGAGCGCCTGCTCCCGGAGGGACTCGAGTTCACGGCGCTGTTCTTCCGGCGGTGTCCCCTCGGCATCATCGACGATCTCGTCGGTGACGCGAAAAAACGCGTACAACACGTATGTCGACTCTCGAACGCGATCCGGAAGCAGCCGGGTCGCATAGTAGAACGTCCGACCGGTCTGTCGATGGATCGCCTTACTCTGCGCAATGTGGTCTCTCTCTACCATTTCGGGCCCTGGTCTAACTCCGACTAAGGAGGCCCGATTATTAGTTGTTCGTACCCTTCTGACTAGTCGTCGCCCTCCGCTTCTGCGCTTTCGCCCTCCTCTGCGGTCTGGAGGGTGTCGCGCTCCTCCGCGAATCCTTCCGAGCCCTCGATTCGAGCACGGGCTTCGGGATCGAACGACATCTCGACGTCCTGATACCGGCTCACCTGCGAGAGCTCGTGGTGCGATTCGGTCGGGTGGCCGATATACCGTTGTTCGAGATCGAACTGGGCCTGCTCGTCGCTTTCTGCGAGGCTCTTGAAGTCCTCGTAGACGGCGTGAGCGCCCGAGTGTAGCCCGAAGAGGGTGATGAAAATGTACTTGTATCCCAGATCACCGAGCTCCTCGAACGTGAGCGGGTCGTCCTGATCGGACCACGCAAACGAGGAGGAGTAGTTGAAGGCGAGATCCAGATCGGGATGGGTCTCGTGGATCGTCTCGGCGTAGTTCACGGCGTCTTCTCGGGAGGGGTTTGGCATCTCGGGCCAGACGAGATCGACGCCACAGTCGGCGTAGAGCCGTCCTCGTTCCAAGTGTTCTGCCCAGTCGCCGTTCGCCGAACCGTACGCATCGGTGCGGGCGATAACGACGGTGTCCTCGCTCTGTCTGGCGTCGACGGCGGCCGAAAAGCGGGCTTCTGCCTGCTCGCGCGAGACGATCTGCTTGCCCGCGATATGCCCACAGCGCTTCGGTGTGGTCTGGTCCTCGATGTGGACCGCCGCGACGCCAGCTTTCTCGTACTGTCGCACCGCTCGGCGGACGTTGTGGATACCGCCATACCCTGTATCACAGTCGGCGATCACCGGGAGGGTACAGGCATCGACCATGCGTTCGGCGTTTTGGACCATCTCGGTCATCGAGACCATCTCGAGGTCGGGGAAGCCGAACTGACCGAGGACGGTCGAATACCCGCTCATGTAGACGGCGTCGTGACCGGTCATTTCGGCGAGCCGGGCGTCCAGTGCGTGGTACGCGCCGGGTGCGAAGACGAACTGCTGGTCCGCGAGCTGCCTGCGGAACTGCCTCCCTGCGGGGTTATCGATCTCTCGAACTGTGGTATCAGTGTCGCCGATCTTCTCGATCATCGGGCTTCCTCCATTGGCGTTTCCAAGAGATGACTCCAGACCTCCTCTTCCATGCTCTCGCGTCGGTCAGTTTCGCTTTTCGGGGTTAGTTGTGGAACGATCGGTAGGCCGGTGTTGTCGGTGTCTGTGTACATTGGCTGTCGTGGGCTGGCGGTCTGTGGGCGGTGCGATCGGGCGGTTGTCCGCGTTCGTACGTGATCGTTCACTGCATCCTGTTCGACTCCACTTCCCCACTTAACTATAACGATTAATCATTTTATATAGACAAAGGATCTTCCATGATCGTTAATTAATAATATTGTCAGTAAATACCATGGCTATCCACAGAGGGTGACGAACGTGTTGTCGTAACTCCGGTGGTCGCCGCCACAAGCCGCCTCCCGTTCGATTCGCTCGATTTCGAGGGAGTTGTGATCTTCGCCGAAGAGCGGGCTGTCGGTCGACTGGTACTCCCGGTAGACGTACGGTTCGTCTTCGATGCCCTCATCGGCGAGAGTGGCTGATTGGGCTTGCTGAGTTTCGGTGCGGTCGAACGCCTCGAGGAAGTACTGCCCGGCCACCGGCCCGAACTCGTCGTAAACCTGCGCAGTCGTTGCGAATTCGACCGGCAGCGCGTGCAGCCACGGCTCCCACGGACCGGTCGTGCGGCCGCGGAAGTCCGGCGCCATGTCCTCGACAACCAACCGCGGTGGGCCTTGCGCCATGGGAACCTTTGCCGTGCTAGAATATTCGAAACTCTCGTTGCCCGCGCCGCATGGGGTCGCGAGCAGGCCCTCCGCCGCCCCGTGGTATTTGGAAAAATCTGCTCTCCGTTACGCCGAGAAACTTTGTCCGTAGAATCATTGTCCTTTCACATAGCCGTAAACGGCGGCAATATCAACCGGATAGAATCCCGGCCGCCGCGGGGAGGCACAGGCG
>JADFQH010000190.1 GCA_022561895.1 Methanobacteriota archaeon
TCATGTGGCGCCAGATGACCCAATGGCTCGGCGGGATGGGGATCATCGTGCTGGCGGTGGCGATCCTCTCGAAACTCGCTGTTGGTGGCACACAGCTCATGGAAGCCGAAGCGCCCGGCCCGAGTCTCGAAAAACTGACCCCGACGATCACCCAGACCGCACGCATCCTCTGGGAGCTGTACTTCGTGATCACGGTCGGGTATATGCTGATCCTTTATGCACTGCATCTCGCCGGTCTCGCACCGAACATGACCCTCTACAATGCGATCGCACATGGTTTTACGACCATGCCGACGGGCGGTTTCTCCCCCGAAGCCCGGAGTATCGAAGCGTTCTCGCCAGCCGTCCAGTGGGTGATGAGTCCGTTCATGCTCATCGCCGGGACGAACTTCGCGCTGATCTGGCACGTCACACAGGACCGGAGTCTCAAAACCCTGTTACAGAACAGCGAGTTCCGGTTTTACATGCTGCTGATCGGCGTTTTCACCGTCTCTCTGACGGCGTTTCTCACTGTTCAATCCGAGTACGCGACGATCGCCGAAAGCCTGCGCCACGGGCTGTTTCAGACGGCATCGATCACGACCACGACGGGCTATGCGAGCGTCGATTTCGATACGTGGTCCGGACAGGCGAAGATCCTGCTTTTTGCGATGATGTTCATCGGCGGGAGCACCGCGAGCACCGGCGGCGGGATCAAGATTCTACGATGGTTGGTCGTCTACAGGTCGATCAGAAACGAACTGTTCCGAACGATCCATCCCGAAGCGGTCAGACCGGTTCGACTGGGTAATCAGGTGATCGACGAGCGAACGGTCCAGGGGATCTACATCTTCATGCTGCTGTATTTTGCGATCTTCCTCGTCGCGACGGTCGTCATCTCCGCCGATGCGGCGCGCTCCGGCGTCGACCTGAGTGCGTTAGAGGCGATGAGCGGCGTCGCCTCGACGCTTGGCAACATCGGCCCGGCGTTCGAGCGACTGGGGCCGATGGAAAGCTACATCGAGCTTCCGACAACGACAAAACTGCTGATGGTCGTGCTGATGTGGATCGGACGGCTCGAACTATTAACTGTATTAGTGATCTTTACGCCGAGTTTCTGGCGATCCTGATCGCAAGGTCATAAGAACGGTTGTAGCTGTCTGCCGCCAATCGCTCGTGCGGGTCAGTGATTAGCGCCTGAGAGACTACAACCGTTCCTATCAATCGTCCGAATCGCTCCCGGAGCCGAACAGTCGTTCGCGAAGCGAGCGTGGCGAGGGGCGTTCTGCGAGCAGCACTGACGAGTCGACTTCATCAACTACGTCGAAGACCAGCGAGGAGCTGAGCAGTCGCGAGAGCAGGCCGCGCTCGGTTGCGCCGATGATAACGAGATCGCGATCGGCGGCCGCCCGCTCGATTGCGCCCTCTACGTCGCCCGAGTCGTCGATCAGGATCTCCACATCCGTGAGATCGTGATTGGCCGCCCACTCGGTGAGAAACGCCTCGCCTTCGCCTCGCTCGTTTTCGTCGGAAACGACGTACAGAAGCGAGATCGCCGAACCGACCTGATCGCGCAGGGTTCTTGCGACCTCCGCGCTCAGATCCGAATCGGGACCGCCCGCGGTGGGGACGAGGACGCGCTCTGCACTGAGATCCCGATCTTTCAGGACGAGGAAATCACACGGAAGGTCGTGGGTGAGTTCGTCGAGCGCGCTTTCGGCGCGACCGGCGGCCCACGGGCGGTCCTCGCTCCAGCCCATGACGACGCTGTCGGCTTTCAGTCGCCGGGCCGCCCCGAAGACTTCCTCGAAGGACTCGTGGGAGACGACCGTCGTTGTTTCGACGGGCGCGCCGAACGTCTCCGCGCTCTCGCGGGCGGCCGAAAGCAGCTTGCTCGATTCGGCGTCGATCCGGTCGATCTGTTCGGATCCCTGCTGGAGCGGCGTTTGGCGGGGTACCTGTACGATGTGGACCGCGTGAACCACGCCGTCGTTGGCCTTTGCGAGCGTACTCGCAAGTGAGATGAGGTTGCTTTCGGTGCGCGGGTTTGAAAGCGGGACCATCACCCGATACTCCGTGGTCGCCTCGGGCTGGACGGTTTCTGCCGCTGAGACGGCGGCGTCGGGCATCTCCTCCTCGCGCGAGAGGATGTACTGGCCGAGCAGCCCCTGGTGTTCGGTGTGTTTTCGCGCATACAGGAAGTACCACGCGACCGCGGCGACGACGAACACGCCCGCGAGGAGGATTTCATCGGGAGCCATAAAGCGGATCAGTCCCAGAGAAAGCACCGTCCCGAGAATCGGCGTGATCGGGTAGAGGGGAACGGTGAAATCGGGATCGTAGTCGGGAATGTCGGCCTGCCGAAAGACGATCAGTGCAACGTTCGTCAGCGCGTAGACGATCAGATGGAGGACGCTTGCGGCCTTTGCGAGTATCTCGATATCCTGGCCGAGCCACGCGATAAAGACGACGATGATCAGCCCCGTAACGAGAATGGATCGGTAGGGCGTGGCGAACTTCGGGTGGATCTCGTTTAGCGCATCGGTGACGATCTTATCGCGACCCATCGCGAAGTTGATACGAGCGGACGAAAGGATCGAGGCGTTCGCCGAGGAGGCGGTCGCGAGCAGCGCGCCGAGCGTCATGACGGTAGCCGCAGCGCCGGCGATCCCGGCGGGGAAGGCAACGCTTGCGGCGTCGGCGACCGGCGCTTCCAGATCGAGATTCGGCCACGGGACGACTCCGAGCATCACCGTCACGAGAATCCCGTAGATCACGGTGACGATTCCGACGCTGCCGAGGACCGCGATGGGAAGGTTCCGGCCGGGGTTTTTGAGTTCCTCCGCAACGGTCGCGATCTTCGCATAGCCCAAAAAGGAGACGAACACGAGTGCAGTGCCGGGAAGGATGGCGTCATTGCCAAAGGGCGTGAGTCCGCCCGACCCCGTGAGAACCCCGTAATCGAAGGAGAACCAGCCCGCAAAGGCAAACACGGTGAGGATCACGAGCAAAATCGTGACGATGATCGTCTGAATGCCGCCGGTTTCCTTCGCGCCGACGTAGTTGATCCCCACGAAGATCGCCCCTGCGATCAGCGCGCCGACCTGTGCGTCATTCAGAAACAAAATCTGTGGCATCGGCGCGAGCGTCGCCAGATACTGGCCGAAACCGATGCAGTAAAACGCCGAGGCAAAGGCAAGGCCCATCCAGTCGCCCATGCCGGCGATGCTCCCGAAGGACGGTCCGAGCGCACGGTTGATCCAGTAGTACGCGCCGCCGGCTTTCGGCATTGCCGTTCCCAACTCCGAGACCGAAAGCGCGTTGATCATCGCGATCAGCCCGCCGATGATGAACGAGACGACGACGATCGGGCCGGCCTCCTGGGCGGCCTCGCCGGGCAGGACGAAGATGCCCGCACCGATCATCGTCCCGATGCCGATGGTCATCGCGGAAACCAGCCCGAGATCCTTTGCGAGTTCCTCGTCGGCCATTAGTGCGTCTGGTTTAGCGACCGTGCGGAACGCACCACACGCCATCCATTTCGGCGAATATCGCCGTCTCGATACGACATAGGGGCTCTTTTCGAGGGGACTCCTTAACAGGTTCGAAGGACGAACGATCGTCGTAGCCGGTGAGCGCCCCCAGCGCACAGCCCTCCTCGATTACCGGACAACTCATGAGCCAGCGGCCCGTAGCGTTATGCGATATGGCCAATCGGCTCACCGCACTCGTCGACGGGCTGTGGGGGATCGTCGAGGAGTTTATCCATGATGACGGGATGCTCGGAACGATCATCGCCTTCGTGTTAGTGTTTGGCGGGGCGGCGTTCACGGTCCTCCTTCTCGTTCTTATTGCCGGGCTGCTCGCCTGATCGACCACGTTTTTCGACACGATCGGGACAATCGATCCCTGGGTGTGGCCTGGGTGTCCCGGATCGACAGTCGTTTGCCCGCCCGCCGTACAACTGTCTCTATGAACGTCGAGCCACTCGCCGATCTCGGTCCCGAGCGACGCCGGGCGCTGTTCGAGCGCGACGCCGGCCTGCGAGAGATACGCACCGACGTCCACGAGATCACCGAACGCGTCCGCGAGGAGGGCGACGCCGCCGTCCGGGAGTTCTGTCGCGAGTTCGATAGTATCGATGTCGGCAATTTCGACATTACCGACGCCGCAGAACGCGCATACGGGGAGATCAACGCCGAAACGCGCGAGTCGATCGAGACCGCAGCAAGCAACGTTCGAGCCTTCCACGAACGCCAGCGGCCCGAGGACTGGCGCGAGGAGTTCGGCGAGGGACGGGAGTTGGGGCGGCGATTCCGACCCATCGATCGCGTCGGTGTCTACGTTCCCGGCGGCGCGGCGGCCTACCCATCGAGCGCGCTGATGGGAATCATTCCCGCAACGGTAGCTGGCGTCGAGACGATCTGTGTGGCGACCCCGCCCGCAGAAACGATCAATCCGGTGACGCTCGCGGCGATCCACGTCGCGGGAGCCGACGAGGTCTACAGCGTCGGGGGCGCACAGGCGATCGCGGCGCTCGCCTACGGGACGGAATCGGTCACCCGCGTCCAGAAGATCGTCGGACCGGGAAACAGATGGGTGACGGCAGCCAAAGCCGAAGTCAGGAGCGAGTGTGAGATCGACTTTTTAGCTGGTCCGAGCGAGATCCTCGTGATCGCGGACGAGACAGCAAGTCCGGAGTTCGTCGCGAGCGATCTCGTTGCGCAAGCAGAACACGACGAGAACGCCTCCGTGGTCGCCGTTGCCACCGACCGGAAGACCGCAGACGCGATCGCCAGCGAGGTCGAGAAACTAACAGCCGAGCGCGAACGCGAGGGAACGATCAGGGAGGTGCTCGAAAACGATGCGAGCGGTGTTTTTCTCGCCCGTTCGATGAGCGAGGCGATCTCCTTCGGGGAGACCTACGCCGCAGAGCACCTCTCGATTCAAGCTGACGAGGACGAGGCGATTCTGGAGCGAATCAGTAGCGCGGGAAGCGTCTTTTTGGGAGCCTACACACCCGTTGCGGCGGGCGATTATGCGAGCGGAACGAACCACGTTCTTCCCACAAACGGGCTTGCGAGAGTCACGGGCGGGCTGTCGGTCGAGCAGTTCGTGCGCGCAAGCACGGTCCAGCGCCTCTCGCCCGAAGGGCTCGACTCGCTTTCATCCACGATCGATACCCTCGCGCGCGCGGAGGGACTCGAAGCCCATGCCGAGAGCGTCGCCGTCCGACTGCGCGAGCGCAGCGAGACCGAAACAGAGCGCGAACGCCTCGATGAGTAACGAACAGCTCGTAGCCAATCGTGTGCGTAGGCGTCACAGTTAACAGCCTCGGTGATAAAGTGTAGGACATGAGCACCGAAAGCGTTCCACAATCGCCGGAGATCCACGTCTCGACGATCGCCGCAGAGCAGGCGTTGGATCTGCTCGATGGCGAGGGTCTCGACACCGATATCGCGGGGCTGCGACTGTTCGTCCAGCAGGGCGGCTGTGCCGGACTCTCCTACGGAATGCGATTCGACGACGAACCGGAAGACGACGACACCGTCTACGAACACCACGATCTCCGGGTGTTCGTCGATCCCGCAAGCATGCGCTACATCGAGGGCAGCCAGCTCGATTACGAGTCCGGTCTACAAGGAGCTGGATTCCACGTCGAAAACCCCAATGTGGTAAGCGAATGTGGCTGCGGTGAGTCCTTCCGGACGTAAGCAGTGGATACAACAGAGGACGCTTTTATCTCTCATACCAGCTTCATCGCATGATCCGCACTGCCGGTGAGAAGGATATCGAGCGGATCCGGACGGTAGTACAACGCTCTTGGATGGAGACGTACGCCGACTCTCTTGGAGCCGACACCGTTCGTGATCACGTCACGGACGAGGAGTTTTACACCCCGACCGAACTCAGGAACCGACTGCGAGACACCGATGGCGTCGTCTTGGTCGCCGAAACCGACGAGGCGGGGATCGTCGGGTATACGTATCTCTCGTGGAACAGCAACGCAGGCTACATCGACGAGCACGAAGCCGATCTGCGTCATATCTATCTCCATCCCGACCATTACGGT
>JADFQH010000191.1 GCA_022561895.1 Methanobacteriota archaeon
GATGCCTGGATCGCCCGCAGCGACGTCGGCAATCGCGTCGGCGTCGTCGCCGACTTGACGGTTGGAAAACCTGCCGAAGATGCGCCTCTGATTGCGCTGCGCTGCGATCTCGACGCGCTGCGGATGTATCTACGCTGGCGGGATACGACGCTTTCCGACCTTCGCACGGAGCCAGCACGATACCGGAATCCGAACTCGTTGCCCACCGAGCCGCATCCGGCGGGTGACGGGATGATAACTGACGGAGGGGGGAACGTCGAGGACGACTGGGGAGCAGCGGCGTTCCTCGACGATGTCGGTTCGGCCTACGGCACGACACCCGAGGGGCTGCGCGAGGGACTCAGCCTGCTTACGACCCGAGACACGGTGTGGATCTCGCCGGGGATCCCGTTTCTCGTTCCGATCCTTTGTGGGCTACTCATCTCGCTTACCTACGGCGATCTGCTGATGACCATACTGTCCGTACTCGGCGTGCTTTGAGGTGGCGTCCCGGTGTGTCACAGTGTGACGGTAGATCTATACCCGTCGCGGCGAACACTCGAACGATGGCATCGCCCGAGGAGTGTGTCCGTTTCCTCGCGACCTCACAGAACCGCGTCGCCCTGCTTGAGGCGCTCGACGACGGCCCGCTTCGACCCGCCGAGATCTGCGAACGGCTCTCGTTGTCGCGCTCTGCAACGCATCGTAATCTCCGGGATCTGACCGACAGGGGATGGGCGAAGCGAGTCGACGATGGCTACATCGCCACCGTCTGTGGCCGACTCGTTCTCGGCGCGTACAACGAACTCGAGGAGACCGTTCGCCTCGTCGCCGAGTACGGCAGTAGTCTCGAACCACTCGCGGACGCCGGATTGACGCTTTCACCCGCGACCCTTGACGATGCAGCCGTCACGACGGCGACGGAGAACGATCCCCACGCCCCGCTTCGCCACTACGTCGAGCGGGTTCACGAGATCGAACTCGATCGGTTTCGGGGGATCACGCCCGTGGTGAGCCCGCTGTTCAACGAGGCCCACCAGCCGGTGTTGAGTGAAGGAGCGGACGCCGAACTCCTGCTCGGTTCGTCGGCGCTTTCGACCTCGAAAACCGACTACGAAACCGAGTTTGACAGCGCCATGACGGCCGACGGTCTCTCCCTCTATGTCCATCCCGATCCACTATCGTTCGGGCTGTCGATCGTCGACGAACGGGTCTTTCTCGGTGCGTACGAAGGTGGGCAGTTCGTCGCCTGTTTCGAGTGGACCGATCCCGAGATCAGGGCCGAAGCGATCGAGGCGTACGAATCCTACCGAAACGCCGCATCCGAGGTCGACGCGGCGATGCTATGACTTATGGAGTTTTTTCATACATCGATATAAATAGAGATGTCTGATGGCGTAGGACATGTGTCAATAGGTAGCTATAGGCCAGTCACGGCACTACTCGGATATATGGGTCACTCCGGGATGCCCGGATCGGCGGTGCCCTGACAGATGGTGTCGGCGAGAAGTGAGTTTGCCAGCATGGTCAGCAAACTCGTACAACAGTACACGCACCCGGATGGCCCATACCCCTGTGCTCAATGGTCGTGGTCCGCACCGACCGATCCACGCTCCTGCTTCGACCGTCAATCGAACAGTGTTTCGTACACCCCTTTTCACGACGGTAGGGGACAGAAGACCTATTCGCGCCCAGTGACTCAGACGAGCTAATGAGCGATGTGGATCTCGAATTCGATTCCAAGGGGCTGATTCCCGTGATCGCACAGGATGCGGAAACCGATGAGGTGTTGATGTTCGCCTACGCCAACCGCGAGGCGATCGATAAAACGCACGAAACTGCCCGCGCACACTACTACTCACGGAGCCGCGAGGAACTCTGGGAGAAGGGCAAGACTAGCGGCCACACACAGAACGTAACGGAGATCCGCGTCGACTGCGATGGGGATACACTACTCTACCGAGTCGACCAAGAAGGCGGGGCCTGTCACACCGGTCATCGCTCGTGTTTCTATCGAACCATCGAGGGCGAGCACGTTGGCGAGAAGGTGTTCGATCCCGACAGCGTGTACGGATAAACGATGAGTGATCCCGAACAGCGCCTCGAAAACGCCCATCGAACCTACGAGTCGGCACGAACGCGCGTCGAGGAGGTCGGCGAGGCGGAGCTTCGTCAGCTCGAACGCACTCGAACGGAGGTGGCCAATATCTTCTCGCGCTACGAGGCACGCGCGATCGGGACCGGCGATTTCAAGGGCTTTATCGAGTTTCAGAGCCAGCTCGACGATCTCGTTTCCTCGCTTCCCGAGGATCTCACCCATCGAGAAACCTTCGAAGCGGTCGAGGACGTTTTCGACAAACGCCGGCTGAACGAGGGCGACTTCGAGCGCGCGAGGGAGCTCTTCGACCCGGTTGACAGTGAGATCGAACGGCTCGACGAACGAGAACACGCTCGCGAGCGGCTGCGCGAAGCTCGTCTGTCCGTCGAACGACGGATCGAGGAGAGAGAAGAGGAGATCGCGACCTACGACCGGCTGCTTCGCCTCTCCGATATCGATCTCGACGCACCGGTCGGGGATCTTCGAGTACCCTTCGAAGGATACAACAGCTCCGTCGAATCGGCGTTTTCCGACTATCTCGCGCGGGCAAGCGCCCGCGAAGTCGTTGCCTTCCTCGACCGGACCGAGTGGTTCCCGCTGGTCGAAACCCCCGATATTCCGGCTGACCTGCGGAGCTACATCGAGAGCGCCGAGGCCGGGACGGAACCGATCCCACAGCTCCTCGAATACGCGGACTACTCCCGGTCGAAACTCGATCATTACGTCGAGGACGCGGATGCCCTAAAGCGGGCAATCGCCACCCAGCGAACGGCCGTCGAACGGATCGATGCACGGCCATTTCAACTGGAGTGGCCGCCCCGCCGGGCCGCCGAGCTTCGATATCGACTCAGTGAGATTCGGAGGGTTATCGGTCGATTCGCACCCGAGGAGACGATTGCCCATCTCAAGGAAGTCGAGACGCTTTCGCGCGATTCGGAGTACGAACGGCTTCGACGCGCCGCAGAGATCCACGAAATACTGGGCGAACAGGAGCAAAAACGGCTGAAAAGCGGGGCGATCGAAGAAGACAGAGCGCGGGCGATCGAAGCGAAAGAACGGCTAGAGACCGCACTTTCCCGTTACGCGCCGACGATATCCTCCTCGTAGCTCCCGATCGCTGCCAACACGTGTTCCCGGTCGTCCGTGGGTACGTCGAACTCGACGAGGGCGTCGTCGAGATGGCCCGCGATCGCGTCGAACTCCTCTTTGGTGATCCCCATGCCCTCGTGGGCAGCATGCATATCCTCACCGGTGTACTCGACCGGTCCGCCCGTAACGGAACTGATAAACTGCGCTTGGTGAGCAATCTGGTGCTGCATGTCGGTATCCGAAAAGTAGTGATTGACCAGATCATCAGCCATCACGCGATCGTAAAACTCGGTGACGACGGCTTCGATCGACTCCTCGCCTCCCAGACGTTCGTAGAGGGTGTCTTCGGGCATACGATTTGGTATGCTCGGATCAGTTATTTACGACTTGTGGCCCGAGCGGTCAAACCGATTCACGAGCCTCGCATGCGGCGTCATACAGTCGCGAGGCAAGCTCTTCGGCTCTGTTTTTCTCATGGGCTTCGGCATACACTCGGATCACGGGTTCAGTTCCACTCGGTCGGGCAAGCACCCAGCCATCGCCGTAATCGAGACGAACGCCGTCGGTGGTGGTCCGATCCGCATCCGCACGCTCCGAGACGGTCTCGACCGCCCGAAGCATCGCATCGCGTTCTTCCCGGCTTCCGTACCCGATCTTCAGGCGGACGTTGTGATATCCCCCAAAGGGTTCGACCAGCTCGCTTGCAGGCTGTTCTGCGATGAGCGAGAGAAACCGCGCGCCGATGTATGCCCCATCGCGTGCAAGACTGTACTCGGGGAAGTAGATCCCCCCATTGCCCTCGCCCGCGATCGGTACGGCGATCCCCTCGGCATGCAGCTGTTGGATCCGGCTCGTGATGTAGGTACTCCCGATGGGAGTGAGTTCGAGGGTCGTGCCCGTTTGGTCACAGACATCGACCAGCCGTTGGGAAACGTTGACCGCGGCGACGGTCGCGTTTTCTGCCTCCAATTCGGCGTTCGCGAGTGCTGCGAGCGCCGCATCGCCCTCGATATAGCCCCCGGATTCGTCGAAGAAGATCGCCCGGTCGCCATCGCCGTCGTGGGCGATCCCGAGATCCGCATCGCTCGTGGCGACGAGTCGACCCAGATCCGAGAGGTTTGTTTCGACGGGTTCGGGGTCCCGGCCCGGAAATCGCCCGTCCGGTTGGGCGTTGACGGTGATGACACGACAGCCAAGCTCCCGGAAGATCTGTGGACTCGTGAGTGAGGCCGCACCGTGTCCCGGATCGAGCGCGACCGTCAGATCCGCATTCGCGATCGGTTCGCGGTTGACTGCATCGAGAACGCCATCGATATACCTCTGGGTGGCGTTCTCGATCCGGCGTTCCGAGCCGGTCCGTCGCCACGAACAGACGCCGTCGCTCTCCGAGAGAAACACCTCCTCGACGGTTTCGAGTTCCGAAACCGAGAGTTCGGTTCCATCCGGTCCGATGAGCTTGATGCCGTTGTACTCGGGCGGGTTATGCGAGGCGGTGATCATCACCGCCGGGGTCGCCTCGCTTGCGGCGTAGGCCTGTGCGCCCGGCGTGGGGATCACGCCGAGGCGATCGACATCGCAGCCGACGCTCTGGAGACCCGAGACGGCCGCGTTTTCGAGCATGCGCCCGGTCAAGCGGGTGTCGTGGGCAACGGCTGTTCGATCGGCTTCCCAGACCGTTCCGGCGGCCGCGACGACCTGTAGGACGAACGCTGGCGTGATATCCTCGTTTGCAACCCCGCGCGTCCCGCTCGATCCGAACACGTCCATCGATTACCTGTCGGCAGCGACGGGACAAATGGATTCCGGAAAGGCGACAGGATCTTTGGCGACCGACCGCGAACCCCGACTATGAGCACCATCGAGGAGAAACGCGTTTTCTCCGGTATGACCGACGGGACGACCCTCTATCTCGCGAGCGATCTCGGCGTCGTCCGCGTTTCGGTTTCGGACGATCAGATCGGGGAGTTCGGGATCGAACATCAGTGTAGCGCCCGCGATCTCGCATGGGTCGAGGAACTCGTGGTCGCCACCGACGAGGACGTACTCGTGGGGCGCGCTCCATCGGCGTTCGGTCCCGCGGTCGCCGTCGGCGGGACCGAAGAGCCAATCGCCGTCTCCCCCGAGGGGCGGGTCGCCCGGTTCGAAGGCAGCAAGTGGACCGAGATCGGTCGAGTGGATGGGATTCGGGCCGCAGATGGCGACCTGCTCGCGACTGACGAGGGGATCTATCGGGTCGGCAACGATCTCCAGCACGTCGGGTTGGACGAGGCGAACGATATCTCGACCCGAGGGATCCCGCTTGCGGCGACCGAGACCGGGATCTATCGGCTCGGAAACGGCTGGATGCACGATCTCGAAGGGCGTTTCGAACGGGTTTCGGCCACCGGCTCGGCTGGCGAACTCGCGCGGGCGTGTGCGCTCGCCGGGGACGGTGGACTGACCGTCTATAACGGCGAGTGGCGCGCGCACGAGCCGCCGGAGCGGTTCGCTGAGGTGGCTGTCGGCGGGGCTATCTACGGCGCAACCGAGGAAGGAACCCTGTATGTCGAGGCGGGCGATGGCTGGCGCTCGGGGGCGCTCGGTGTGCCGGGGGTGTGTGCTATGGTCGCCCGCTGAGACCGAAAACGAGTTCAGCGCGCCCGGTGCATTCCCCGTATGATCGTCCCCGGTAGCTCCTCACAGTCGCTCGCGGCCGCTCTGTCAAGCGAACTCGATCGACCGCTCGCACGTGTCGAGTTCGAGCGCTTTCCCGATGGCGAGCTACTCGCGTCCGTCCCGAAGATCGAGACCGATTCGGCAGTCATCGTCGCCTCGACGACGAGCAGCGACGATCATATCGAGCTGCTCCAGCTCCAGGACGCGCTGCGAGA
>JADFQH010000192.1 GCA_022561895.1 Methanobacteriota archaeon
CGGATAGCACCGTTGCTGATGGCACAATCCCAACCCGTGAACAGGCCATGCTCTTCCTGGTAAGATTCCTCACCGAGTTTGGCATCAGCGGCACAACCCTTACCGTGAACAAGGAGGATGGCACAACGGCTGTGGCAACCTTCACGCTGGACGATGGCACCAACCCCACCAGCCTGACGAGGGCGACGTAATGGCCATTCGCACAGTCGTGACTCGCGGCTACGGGAACGGGACTTTCAACGGAACGATACCGTTGGTGGTGACTCGGGTGGCCCGATATACGGAATCACAAACCATCATCGGAATGAAGCAACAATGATAGCAAGCACATCTGGTGGGACCAGCCGTAGGTGGTTCGCTAGTTACGATTGTAGCCCAGATTCTGCGGTCTACTCCCGTACATTTGGATGGCCAGCATACAGAATGGTGCAAGATGGATACGAAATGGGCTGGTAGATAAATGCAGACACGTCTCGCTGTGATACTACTATGTTAACAAAGGCCAGCTGGAAGACGGGAGCACTCTGCTTGTTCGGGTTCGTCTCAATGTCTCTACTAACCTACTTCTGGACAGCCTTGACCGATGCATTCCACTTTTCAACCGATAGATGGAAAATTTTCCTCATTGCGATTGTGATAGTGGTCGTTCTAAGCTCCTTTTTTGTGTTCTTCACGCAAAGTGCATATTTCCCGCATGCTATTGTTTTTTCTATATCACTTCCACATTTCATGAGACAATGTAACACTGTAATTCCGGGGAGAACGACGTGGAGTACATACGTCGGAACCGATCTCCCACGTAGCGCCACGCTCTGTCCGTTTACGGCTCCGGATTCGGTGATTTCGGTACAGCTGCTGCTCGGACCGATAGTAGGCGCGTTGCTCTACGCAGCCGTTTTTGGTACTGTTGCAGCCGCAGTCGGTTTGACTGCCCGACAGCTGTTCGATAACCGAACACGCCAGCCGTAGCGAAGAAAAGGGAGTGATACGGCTCAGTCGTGGCGAAACACCCGGCTCCCGGTATACCTATGAAGAAACGCCTTCAAGGGGGGAGTATGAGCGAACGGTTCGTCCAGCAGGTCGAGCCTGAGGAGGTGTTTGCCGCCCTCGCTGACGAAACGCGCCTTGCGATTCTGCAAACGCTCTGGGAGTCCGAAGTCGAGACAGTATCGTTTTCGGCGTTGCGTCGGGCCGTCGGAATGCGGGATCCGGGCCAGTTCAACTACCACCTCGGCAAGCTCGCAGGACGGTTCGTCACCAGAACTGCCGAAGGGTATCGGCTCACGCAAGCGGGAAAGCACGTAAACGGGGCGATTGCGTCGGGAATGTACACTGCGCAAGGGGCTATCGACCCGATCGTGGTGGACCACTCGTGCCGGATAAGTGGTGAGAGTCTACTACTACTGTATGAAAATGAAACCGTCCGGATCGAGTGTGATACCTGTTCGTCCTGTCCATCCGGATGGGAAGCCCCGGTTCCGCCCGCCGTGTTTGCCGGGTACGACCGCAATGAGATTCCGGCGGTCGTGAGTCAGTATCTCCGGACGATATCGCAACACGCCATCAACGGATTCTGTCCGTACTGCAACGGCTGGATGGAGCCGACAGTGAGAGCTTCTGATGCGATGGACGTGAACCCGGAATCATCGGACGAGAGGTCCGAAATGCCCGATGATCGCCTTCGTGACCAACCGGAGGTTCGGTTCGACTGTCAACGATGTGGGGCCGAGGCCAAGCTTGCGCTCGATCACGCGCTCTTACTGGGCGATCCAGCCGTCGTCAGTTTTCATCACGAGAACGGAATCATCGTTCGGGAGCAGCCGATCTGGGAGTTCTCCGAACTCAGTCCCGAAAACGTAGAGATCGAACGTCGAAATCCGATCCGAGTGGGTGTAACGTTCGGGATTGATGAGTCCGCGATTACGGTCATCGTTGACGAGGCGCTTAACACTGAAACGGCAAATACTCTATAGAACACGACTTCTGTTCGGTCTGTAACAGAAATATCATTCTAATTACCGTTATGGTCGTATCGTTCGATCGAGTAGTAGATGCGTGGACCCTTTCGAAACCGGACGTTTCGCCGATTGTTTGTAGGTCGTGTGATCACCAACGTCGGCGACAGCTTCTATTTCGTCGGCGCGATGTGGCTCGTCTACAGCCTGACCAACGATCCCCTTTATACGGGGGTAGCCGGGTTCGTGACGATGGTCCCACAGGCGTTTCAGTTTCTTGCGGGACCGCTTGTCGATCGGTGGTCGATTCGGCGAATTCTCGTCGGCACACAGCTCGTCCAGGCGGCCGTCGTCTCGCTGATCCCGATCGCCCACGTCTTCGGGGTTCTCACCGTCGAGCTAGTGCTTGTCGTGATGCCAGTTCTTTCGGCACTCAACCAGCTGGTGTACCCCGCCCAAATCGCCGCACTCCCGCGCATCCTCGACGATAGAGAGTTGGTCGCGGCCAATTCAGCGTTCTCGGTCGCCTATCAGGGATTCGACATGGTGGCAAACGGGATCGGCGGTGTGCTTATCGGCCTGTTCGGCGCGGTCGCACTGTTCGCACTCGACGCCGTCACGTTTGGAATCGCCGCGATCGTGTTTGCGACCGTCTCGATTCCGCCCGCGAATCGGACGAACGAAATCCAACCGACCGATAGCTCGGGACGGCTACTGGCTGGCGACGGGAGCCAAGTCCCAAGTAGGGATACCTCACTCGTCACGAACGGGAACGGAGACGGCACAGAATCCGATAGTTCGGACTCCTATGTTGTACGTCTGCGTGAAGGAGTGGCCGTTCTTCGTGGGACGTTCATCGTACCGCTACTCGCCGGTGCAGTCGTCGCCAACTTTTCGGTTGGAATGATACTGGCAGCGACGCCCCCGTACGCCGACTCCCTCGCCGTTCCCGGATCGTTGAACTCCATCGGTGGAGCCGGAGCCTACGGGATCCTCATGGCATCGATCGCGGCCGGGGGCTTCGTCGGGGCGATAGGCACGAACCTCGTCGCCGATCGGCGATTGGGACGGAGCATGATCGTCGGGTACACCCTCGCAGGGGTGTTCTGGAGCGGTGCGCTCCTCGCCAGCTGGCTCCCAGTGACGGCCCTGCTCTTCGCGCTGGCGTACATTCCTATTGGAGTTCTCGCCGTTCAAGTAGCCGCCGTCGTTCAATCTGCACCGCCAACGGAGCTGGTCGGACGGGTGAGTAGCATTCACGGGTCCGCCTCGGCGTCGATGATTCCGATCGGATCACTGGCCGGTGGCGTCGTCGCTGGCTGGCTCGGCCCACAAGCGGCGATGGCTGCCCTCGCGATCGCAACGTTCTCGCTGGCCCTCTATGTACTACTGAATCGGGATCTTCGTGAGATGCCCGCTCCCGATCGCACAACGATCGATCGGTGAGGGGCTACTCATACTGTCGGCTGTACGTACCGAAACACCGCCAGCAACACGGAGCCGAACGACCGACGGTACCAGCCAGCTCGTCACAAACTATCTTGAAAGAGTTACAGCCGACAGTATCAGTCGTGACGGAACGCCCGGCTCCCCGTAAACACCATCGCCATGTCGTGCTCATCGGCGGTCTCAATCACGTCCTCGTCGTTCACGCTCCCGCCGGGCTGGATCACCGCCTCGATGCCCGCCTCGCTCGCCTCCGTAATCCCATCGGGAAACGGGAAGAAGGCGTCGCTCGCCATCACTGCGCCATCACTGTCCTTCCCTTCTGCGTGCTCCTCGGCCTTCATCGCTGCCAAGCGCACCGCGTCGACGCGGCTGACCTGTCCCATCCCGATACCCACGGTTTCCGTCCCCTTGGCAAAAACGATCGCGTTCGATTTGACGTGTTTGATGGTGTGCCACGCGAACAGGAGGGACTCGAACTCCTCTTCTGTGGGCTCGCGCTCGGTGACGACCTCCAGATCCTCGCGGGTAAGGCGCTGGTCGTCGCGCTCCTGAACCAGCCGCCCGCCCGCGATCTGCTTTTCTCGGAGACCGGGTTCGAGATCGCCGAGCGGACCCGTATCGAGCACGCGGAGGTTCTCCTTTTCGCACAGCACCGCCAGTGCGTCGTCGGTGTACTCGGGCGCGACGACGACCTCCTTGAACGAGTCGGTGATCGCTCTGGCCGTACTCTCATCACACACCCGATTCAGCGCGACAATACCTCCAAACGCGCTCATCGGATCGGTCGAGAGCGCCCGGTCGTACGCCTCGGCGACGCTGTCGGCCGTTGCACATCCTGCGGGGTTGGTGTGCTTGATTACCGCCGCGGCGGGCTCCTCGAACTCTTTTACCAGCCCCAGCGCCGCGTCCGCGTCGTTGTAGTTGTTATAGGAAAGCGCCTTTGCTCCCTCATTTAGCTGTTCTGCGTGAACCACGGTCGCGCGCTCCTCGGTTTCATCACTGTAGAGCGCCGCGTCCTGATGCGGGTTCTCGCCGTAGCGCAGTTCGCTCGCGCGGTCCTCGCTCGTGAGCCGCCGGGCGGGGAATCGCTCGTCGGTATCGCTATCGACGCTGACCGTCTCGCCGTCGACCTCGATCTGTCCTTTCGAAACCCAGCGCACCGCACGCGGATAGGCGCGGAACTCCGCCCCGTGGAGGACGCGATCCTTCAGGCTCGCCTCGTCGTCGTCTTCATAAACGGGAACCGGCTCTTGGGTCACGATCGGGCCGGCATCGACGTCCTCGGTGACGATATGTACCGTACAGCCCGTGACCCGCACGCCCGCGTCGAGAACGTCCCGGTGTGCGTTCATCCCCGGAAACGAGGGAAGCAGGGAGGGATGGACGTTCAACGTTAGGGGCGCGTTATCGAGGAACTCGCTCGTCAACACGCGCATATACCCATCGAGACAGATCAGATCGAGATCATAGCGAGAAAGTGCCTCGATGATCCGGCGTTCGTGGGACACTCTGGATTCCTCGTCGCCGCGTTCGACGATTTCTGTAGGAGTTCCGCGCTCGGCGGCTTTCTCAAGAACGGGCGCGTCGGCATGGTTCGACAGCACCACCGCGAGTTCCGCACCGCCGGGCTTGCCCTCGGCGATCCGCATGAGGTTCCTGCCGCGATTGCTCGCCAGCCCCGCAACCTGTATCATACCAGAAGAGGCGACCGCGAGTTCAAAAGTCGTTGCGGTCTCGAACGAAATGATATCCACGAACGTGGGTATATTAGCGCCAGTATGGAGCAACAGCCCCGTTTTCTATGCATGGAGATGGTCTCGTACCGATACGGTTTTGCCACGGGCGTCGATACTCCGGCCTATGAACGACGACCAGCGTGGCGATCCACTCTATTCGGTGTCACCGCTCGACGGGCGGTACGCCTCCCGCACTACACCGCTTTCGCCCTACGCGAGCGAGGCCGCGCTCATGCGGGCTCGCGTGCGCGTCGAGGTCGAGTACCTCATCGCGCTCGCGGATCTGGAGAAAACAGGATTAACGATCGACGACGAGCAGCGGGCGGCGCTTCGCGAGAGTTATAAACAATTTGACACAGAAAACGCCCGGCTGATAAAGCGGATCGAGACGGAAGGAAACGGCGAGTACAGCGCGACCAACCACGACGTGAAGGCCGTCGAGTACTTCGTGCGCGAACGGCTTCCTGAGGACGTGGGTGAGGAGTGGATCCACTTCGGACTCACAAGTGAAGACGTGAACAACCTCGCGCATCGACTGCTCTGCAAACCCGCGGTCGGGGAAGTGCTCGTTCCCAAACTCCGGGAGGTCCGAGATGGCCTCTCGGAACTCGCCCGCGAGAACAGGGACGTCCCGATGCTCGCACGCACGCACGGCCAGCCCGCGACACCCCGCCGCCTCGAGCAGCTGGCCCGCGGTCCGTCCCTCGGCCCGGGGGTCGTCCGGGTTTGTAAACGTGGACCCGAAGGTCTAGATGCCCGAGGGCTGGGCCTCGTGGCGCATCCCGCGCATCCGGGCGAGGGTGAGCCCGAGCGCGTCGGCGATGTGCTCCTGGCGGAGATGGAAGGGGAAGGAA
>JADFQH010000193.1 GCA_022561895.1 Methanobacteriota archaeon
GTCGGAGCCCTCCGGCCGATAAGACCTCCCGCCTCTTGCAGGCAGACTAACAGGCCCCCAGTAGCAACCGCGGGAGCGGACCCCTCGATTCAGGCGAGGGATTCGGCGCGTCTTTGTGGTAGCAGCGCCGCAGCCACCAGATGGCCTGGACTGGGTGCCATAAGCCCGCGCGGGCTATTTCAAAGGCACGCCGCCTAGATTAGCACATCCCCTGGCAGCAAGGCAAACGTACGCCGCCACCCGCTCTCGCCCGGTCGGGACGGTTCAGGTGCTGGCGCCTTCGCCGGGAGGAGCGCCGCTCTCGCCGCCGCCGGCGGTTTCGACGCTCACGACCGCGAGGCCAACGAGTCGCTGAAAGAGGCTTCGACCGATGTCGATGTTCTGTACCCGGTGAACCGGGATTTCCCGGTGTTGACGGGCGAACACGCCCGAAGAAATGTCGAACGTGTCGCCGGTCAGTTCGTACTCGAACCGGAAGTACCGGGCGATCGCATAGCCCGCCCCGAGGACGAACCCGAGCGGGAACAGCACGAAGAGGAGATCGATGTCGAGAGAGGGAACGAATCCCGAGCCGATCGCAACGAGAAAGAAGGCGGACGAAGCGGCGAGAAATCCGAGCCTGAGTGCTTCGAGCGGCGCGGTAAACGGATGCAGTCTCGTTGTGTTCTGATTTCCACCGTTGGCCATCGTTTCACCTGCTGGTGGTTCGGCTACCCATGTATCGTCTTTTGGTAGTTCGGTATCTGCCGCATTTTCGACGCCAGATGAGTCAGTTTCTGCGGTCTCATCATCATCATCGGATCGTTTCTGGTGCTGAACGTCGCGTCGAATGCGCTCGGCTTCGTCGTGGTCGACGTATTTCAACGCTGCCTCGGTTCCGTCGCCACCTGCGGTTTCGACAGTTACGACAGCGATGCCGACAATCCGTGCAAGGGGATCTTGGACGATATCGACGTTCTGTATCCGTCCAAACGGTATCTCCCTCTGTCGGCGCGAGATGATCCCGGAGTCGATTTCGAGTGTATCCTCGCCCAATGAATACGAAAACCGATAGTAGTATAACGCCTCTCGAATCAGTAGATAGCCGAACACCCCGGCAAACACCAGCCCGACAGTACTGACGGCCGCAATGATCTCGCCTTGCAACACGACCACGCCACCGACAACGGCTCCGATGAGGAGATTGGTGCTTTCGGTCAGCGCCCGATAGGGTATCGAAACCGGATGCAGCCTCATACCGCATCTCCGCTCTCGCTGTCGATGGCGAGTCGTCGCAACCGTTCTCGCAGCTCCTCGGCGCGCTCGGGAGCGAGTCCGGGGATGGTGATGTCCGCACCCCGCGAGCCAGCGGTGTAGACGACGACGCTCGAAAGGCCGACCAGCCGTTCGATGGGGCTGCGCTGGGTATCGACGTGCTGAACTCTGACGTAGGGAACGACCGAGTTGATCCGGGTGACGACGCCCCGTTCGATATACAGATCCTCGTCGCTGACCGCAAACCCCCAGATTCGATAGCGTGCGATCACGTAGCCAACACCGAAGACGGCGACGAGACCAACGACCGCGCCGACGAGCCAGAGACCGACATCGAGGGCATAGTACTCGATACCGGCCGCTATCGCACCGAGAACGGCGGCGATCAGCAGGACGTTTGCGAACCAGACGATCCGAACGCGGGAATGGAGCGCCTCCACGGAGCTACCACTCCGCCTCCGCTCCGGCGTTCACATCCTCGGATCCGGTCTCTGCCACGTCGCTCCGGAGGACGAAGTACGCGACCGGGACGACGAGTCCGATCGGGAACAGAAGGAACGACGCACCGACGCCGAGTGCCCACGCGAGTTCGTTGTTCTCGCGGTTCGAGGCGTCCTTGTACACCCAGTAACCAACGGCGATCCCGATCACCAGAAGCACCACCGTCATGACGAGGGAGATCACCATCAGCGTCTCCAGGTCCACCGGCAGCTCCTCGGATGACTCCGACTGCAAGAAGACAAGCGCCGAGAGTGCTTGTTCCATCTAGTTCACCTCGCCGGGGGTATCGACTCGTCCGTCATCATATCGTTCATTTTGATTCATACTTCCAGCACAGATTTAAACCATCATGGTATATTTCTTCTGCTACAAAACGGATAGTTAACAGTATTTCACCGTTCCCCGTTCCCATATAGAATCTGTTGTGAAAGACAAGAAATTTATACTCGTCTTCTATATCATCAGATGATTAGAACTGTGCCTGCAATTCGACTAACAGACGTAACGAAGCGATACGGCGATGAGACCGCCCTTTCGGGACTCGATCTCGAAGTAAAACAGGGAGAGATCTACGGCTTTCTGGGACCGAACGGTGCTGGAAAGTCCACGACGATCAACCTCCTTCTCGACTTCGTCCGGCCTACCTCGGGCGAGGTTCGTGTCTTCGATTTCGACGCCCAAAGCGAGGGACTCGCGATCCGCGAGCGGACGGGCATTCTCCCCGAGGGCTTTTCGCTGTACGACCGACTTTCGGGCAGGAAACACATCGAGTTCGCGATCGAGTCAAAAGGAGTCAGCGACGATCCCGACGCCCTGCTTGAACGCGTGGGAATCCCCGATGCCGCCGAGAAGAAGGTCGGGGGCTACTCGAAGGGGATGACCCAGCGCCTCGCGCTCGCGGCGGCGATCGCGGGCGAGCCGGATCTCCTCATTCTCGACGAACCGTCTACAGGGTTGGACCCGGCGGGCGCACGCGAGATGCGAGAGATAATCAGACAGGAACGCGATCGGGGTGCGACCATCTTCTTTTCGAGCCATATCTTAGAACAGGTCGACGCGGTCTGTGATCGCGTTGGCATCCTTCGGGATGGCGAGCTCGTCGCCGAAGACTCGGTTTCGGGGCTCCGGGAGGCGACCGCCGACGAGACCACCCTGATCGTCGAACTCGATCGGCTCCCCAAGAACGCAACCGAGCAGGTCGCCGCGCTCGATGGCGTCTCGAAGGTCACCACGCAGGGATCGACCGCGACCGTTTCCTGTCGGGACGACGTGAAAACGCGGGTGCTGCGGGCGTTCGAGGACTCGGGTGCAACCGTCGAGAATTTCGAGGCCGAAGAGTCCTCGCTGGAGGATCTGTTCATCAGTTACACCACAGGAGCGAGCGCATGAGCGCAATTGCGGTCGCCAAAAAGGACTTTCAGGACGCGGTTCGCTCGCGCGGACTGATCGCGCTGACCGTCATCTTCGTCCTCTTTACCGTCGGGGGTGCGTATGTCGGAACGCAGGTCGCCGGTGTTTTCGGCGATGAAGCCGGGGATACGCTCGATCTGGTCTATGCTCTCCAGTCGCCCGCGAGCTTTTTAGTGCCCATCATCGCCCTCCTCATCGGCTACGGCGCGGTCGCGGGCGAACGCGAACGCGGCAGCCTGAAATTCCTCTTAGGGCTTCCCCACACCCGCTGGGATGTCGTCTTCGGGAAGATCGTCGGCAGAAGTGCGGTCGTCACCGTCTCGATTCTCGTCGGGTTCGCTGCCGGGTTCGTCGCTATCTTCGCCTTCACCGGTTCGGTTTCTCCCGCTGAGTACGTCGTCTTTACGCTGCTGACCGTACTTTTGGGCTTCGTCTACGTCTGTATCGGCGTTGGTCTCTCCTCGATGACCCGCTCGACCACGCGCGCCGCGGTCGGCGCGTTCGGCTTGCTCGGACTTCTCTGGCTGCTCTGGGGTTTCATCGGCAACCTTCTGCTCTATCTCGATACGGGATCTGCGTTCCTCTTTGAATCACCGGCTCCCGACTGGTATCTCGCGTTCATCTCGCTGCCACCGGGTCCGGCCTACGGCTCTGCGATCGGTGCGGTCCTCGGCGAAAGCGGGTTCACAGCCGTGAGTTTCTACGAGCAACAGGGGCTGATCGAAGGCGGCCTTCCGGTCGTCGCCGAACCGTGGTTCGGCTTCGTGATCCTCGCGCTGTGGGCTATGATCCCCCTGCTAATCGGCCTGCTTCGGTTCGATCGCGTCGATCTCTAGATTGATAACCCCTCCACTGCAGACGTTCCGTATGAACCGTTCTGCACTTCTCGCCGCCGGTCTCATCGGCGTTCTGGGTGCGGCTCTTGCTCCGCAATTCCCGCCGACCGCATCGTTCTCACCCGTTCTCGTTTTTCTCGTCTGTGCGCTCGGCGCACTCGGGGGGCTGTGGACCGTCTCGTTTGCGCTCTCGCTCGAATGAACACGCCACTCCCGCTATCGTGGCGCGACCGGCTCGCCCACGACTGCCGGATCGTAACGATGACACGCGACCCGGCAACCGTCTCTCTCTATCTCGTCCGGTTTCTCCCGCTCACAGACACTCGGAACCGTTTCGGCGAGGACCTCACAGGCCTCTCGGCGATCCCCTCGGACGAGCGCCTCGATCGCCTCGCTGACCCCACGCTTGACGTGCTCCTCAGAGATCTCCGCTAATCCGAACAGCTCTCGAATCTCGTCGACGGACGATTCACCCACCTCGATCCCGTCGGGTAGCTCGCTCGCTTCGAGCGCAAAGCGAAACGCAGCGAGTGCCCGCCATCGATCTCGGGGAACCTCCACGTTTTTGGGTGGAATAATCTCCGGACACCGGGTGTGAAACCGGCAACCTTCGGGCGGGTCGGACGGATCCGGAACACTGTTGGTTAGCGGCTCGACGAACTCTCGGTTCCGTGGATCGAGGCTCGGAACCGAGCCAAGCAGCAGCTTCGTATAGGGATGGGCGGGCGCGTCGAGGATTCGATCGATCGGACCCTGTTCTACGATCTCGCCGAGATACATCACCGCAATGCGGTCACAGAATCGGCGAACGACATCGAGATCGTGGCTGATGAACAGGATCGCGATCCCGAACTCTCGTCGGACGGATTCGAGCAGCGCGAGGATATCGGCTCTGACCCGGCCATCGAGCGCGCTCGTCGGCTCGTCGGCGACGATCAGGTCGGGGTTGAGAACGAGCGCTCGGGCGATCGAGAGACGCTGTTTCTCCCCACCGGAGAACTCGTGTGGATAGCGTTCCATATCAGTTGCCGACAGCCCGACACGTTCGAGCAGATCCGCGACGATCGCTCGGCGCCGATTTTCCCCCCTCATTCCATGCAGCGCAAGCGGCTCTGCGAGCGCCTCGCCGGCGCTCATACGGGGATTGAACGCCTCGTTCGGGTTCTGAACGATGAGCTGTGTGCGCCGACGGAACGCCCGGAGATCGCTCTTCGAGAGATCGCCTATAGGCTCGCCGTCGAACCTGATCTCTCCACTAGTTGGCTCTTCGAGCCGAAGCACCGAGTGTGCGACCGTCGTCTTCCCGCTTCCGGACTCTCCTACCAGCCCGAACGCCTCTCCCCGGTTGATTTCGAAGCTCATGCTATCGACGGCTCGAACCCGACCGACCTCCCGTCGGAGCAGCCCCTTCGTGATAGGGTAGTGGGTTTCGAGGTCCTCGACGGCGAGCAGCGGCGGTTCGCGGTCGCTCGGACTAGTCATCGTCACTCTCCGCGATGGGACGTGCCTTGCGGGCGCCGGCGATGATCGGGTCGGGATCACCAGCGGAGCCGTAGTGAACACAGGACGCTCGATGGCGCTGTCCCCCCGCGATCGTGTAGAAGTCGGGCTGATCGTCCTGCTCACACTCCTCGATTGCGTACGGGCACTCGTTTCTGAACCGACAGCCGTTCGTCGGGATCTCCTCGCGCGCCGAGTGATCCGAGTGGTCCGAACGATCGGCGCGCCCCGAAAGCCTACGATAGCTCTCGAACAGCGCCTGCGTGTAGGGGTGTGAGGGACGAGCGAACAGCTCCTCGGTGGGTCCGCACTCGACGATCGTCCCCCCGTACATCACCAGCACGCGGTCGGCAAGCGCGGCGACGACACGGAGATCGTGGGTGACGAACAGCAGCGCCATTCCCCCGGTCGTTAGCTCTCTGAACAACTCGATCAACCGAGCTTGAACAGTCACGTCGACGGCGGTCGTCGGCTCGTCGGCGATCAGC
>JADFQH010000194.1 GCA_022561895.1 Methanobacteriota archaeon
CAGCGCGGGGATGAACAGACCATGCAGCGCGGATGAAGACGTAGATCCACAGTGCGGTGGCGGAGGTGGTGGTGGCAGAGATAGAGAAAGCGAAGAACTAGCGAGTGACAACGCTTCGGACAGTCATAGATCAGGTTCGGCCATTGAACACGGGGTGAGTCTCTACCAGCACGACATGGTCAGAATCGGGACTGATGAATATTGGACCTACCAAATTCAAGGATCGATCACCGCCTCAGCCCACGCGCCAGATGTGAATGACGAGTCAATACGAGCAAGTATCTTTTCTATTGACTCTAGTGGGACGCGCGAAACAGTGTTCAACAACAACGAAGACTACATCGGAGCTTGGGAATCTTACGAAACGATGGATGGTCCAAGCGTGAGTAGCACTGCTGCGCGTGCGGCTATCGGTGCAAGCATCGCAGCAGCCCCTATTTCGTGGAAGTGGTCTGCACTATATATTGCTGGCAACATGGTATATGACGTAGCGTCAGAAGGTAACGTACCCGGATATGAAATAAGCACGGATTGGAACTGGGATCGTAACTTGGAACCACCAAAACCAGACGTCAACCCATGGACACAAGCGAAATACGGAATTTCGCCGTTTCAGACCGCAACGTTTGATGTCCAGGCAGAAACCGGCGGTACAGTCAGTGGTGCATCGATCATTGCAGGGAACTTACTCAAAATAGAGGTGACTGCACCACCACTGCCAGACGAAATCCTCTCGAAAGAAACGGTGAACAAATATAGCATTAGGTCTGTCGAGAGTACTGAAGTGCAGTCGAGACCTGCGGCATATGGACTCACGTCGGCAGATGTAGACCAGCTGGACGAAGATCAAAAAATATATTTTGCCAATCCCATAGTGGAAACTACAAGTCGTGAATTGGCGCTTGAAGAGACTCATCTGATCGATAGTATGTGATAAATTCTTGCCGTATTTCACGTATGACCACAGAACCGAAAATTCATAGACGACAGTTACTCGCGGCCGGTGTGGTAGGGACCAGTAGTAGCTTATCGGGATGTCTTTCCAACGATCAAACGATATCGACATATGCGGACAGCAGCGACTGGCGTTTCGCCTACCACGATACTGGTCATAGCGGATACAATCCGGCGGCTTCGGGAATCACCGACGAGCCACAGATCCGATTCGAACGCTCAATCGCCGACGGCTCGGATCGCTATCGGTACGATTTACCCCCAACGCCCATCGTCGTCGATGGTGTTCTGTACATCGGAGGCGATGGCGTCCATGCGATAGACACGGACGACGGGAGGACGCTGTGGCACGTCGATGAGGATACCAGTTATCATGGCAGTGCGATGGTCGGCGGAACAGTGTACATCACGAGTCGGTCAGGCACACGTAACGACGGGACGAGCTTCGTTCATGCAGTAGACGCCGATAGTGGACAAGAGCAGTGGCAAACGGAGATCACTGCGGATAATCGACCGGGACCGTACCCACCGATCGTCGCCGGATCGACGGTGTACGGACACGCTGAAAGTGGCGTTGTCCAGGCGCTCAGTTCCGATGACGGAGCTACCGAGTGGACCGTCGATGGGTGGGGTTCGCTCAACATCTCACCGATCGTTACCTTTGATACCGAGACGCTGTACCATTACGAAGAACGGATCAAGGCCCGAGAGTCAGGCCAATCCGGGATTCGTACGTTGCTCAGGCAGCCTCCGGCGGTAATATGGGAGCAGTCGCCACCGGGATCTACATCGGGCTGGCTCACAGTGCGCAATGAAACCCTGTACGCGCCGGGAGAAGCCTCCGCACACCGATACAACGATGGACAGATGTCCGCACACGGAACGGATGGCTCGGAAAAGTGGACGTACGACATCGGCGCTCGATCATCACCACCGGCGATAGCGGGAGAATCCCTCTACATTGTGACATTGCGGGCAGACGGTCGAATCGGTCACAACTATCGGTATGAACCGACCGTCGTTGCTCTCGACGCGACGGACGGAACCGAGCGATGGACACAGACGCTCGAAGACCCACGACCGACCGACGCCCAACCGATCGTGACTGACGACGTCGTTTATATCGGAAACGTGGGCAAGGAAGTACACGCATTCGACACGGAAAGTGGGGAGCAACGCTGGTCGTACACCCTCGACTCGCCGGTTCGTTCGCTCGCGACCGTCGGTAACGATCTGTACGTCGTCACGGCGGCGGGAATGTTGTACGCTCTCAGTAGTTGATGTCGTGATGGTTTCAAAGATGAAATTCGACGAATCAGACAGAATATGTGCGGGAACCCTCGTCCTCTGTGGATTCATCCCGATACTGATGATCCCACCGTCCCTTCGGGGACATCTCGACAGTATCAGCGCGTTTGATGTACTGCTAGTGGTGTTTTTCGTTGCGACCTGCGTGGGATTGATGCTCGGTAGCCTCGGCGTACTGATCGGTTTAATCGAGGCGCGCAACCTTGCTATTGGGAGTGGATCGCGTTTCTCGGAATTCAGACGGTAGCGGTCCTGTTCGACTGGGTATCGATCAGCCAGCCGATTCCATCCGACGTATTCACGATCTATATCGTGTACGTAGCGATCGTCGCTGCCTGTATAGGAGATCTCTACCGGGGACGAAGAAATCCAGTAGGCTGGATAACAGCATGCCATTTACACACTCCAAGATCCATTACGCCCGAACCAGCAGATAGCCAGCCCCAACCAATGCAAGCGGACTCACCCCGACAAGCGTGATCCCGAGATTCGGGTAGCCCGCAAAGATCAGGCTCGTGCCAACAGTAAGAAGGACGAGAAACAGTCCGGCAAGCCCGAAGACGAGTCGTCTGAGTCGGATCACCCGCTTGAGATCGGCGTCGGAGTCCATAGGTCAGGTAGGTCACCGCGAGCTTTAATTATCCACCTTTTGTCGTACTGGAGAGTGACCGAAACGCTCAGGCCCGTTCGGAAGAGACCCTTGCTATGGACGGGAGTACGAACGTGAGGCGGCGACGAACCCTTCACATGGTGGGTACTGGCGTACTCGGTGGTTTTGCGGGCTGTACCGACAACGAGGAGGGAAACGAAGGCGGAGAAACCGACGACACCCCGCTCGAAAACGGCGAGGAGTCTTCAACTACTGACTGGCCGTTTTACAGAGCTGATCCCGCGAACACGGGCCACCAGCCCGAGGTAAGCGGGCCGGACGATCCCGAAATCGCGTGGGAAACCGACACAGGAGGGACGATTTACGCCTCGCCAACGGTTTTCGAGGGGTCGATCTACATCGGCAACTACGCCGATACTGTCTCCTCGCTCGACGCCGAATCGGGGGAGGAAAACTGGACCGTTGACGTAGGTGGAAACGTCTTTTCGTCGGTTGCTGTTGCGGGCAGTTTCGCCTACGTCGGCGGGTTCGACGACGCGGTTTACGCACTCAGCCTCGATGATGGCTCGGAGGCAGAACGCTTCGAAACTGACGGCGACGTCGGCTCCTCGCCAGCCATCGTCGATGGAACCCTCTACGTCGGCTGCGACGACGGAACTGTCTACGCACTCGGAGAAAACGAGTGGCAGGCCGAGACAGATGGGGAGGTCGTTGCTAGCCCCGCCGTACGCGAGGGGATGGTCTACGTCGGGAGCTTCGACGAGACGTTCTACGCGCTGGACGCCGAAACCGGCGAGGAGATCTGGACCATCGAAGGGGCGGGGGTGTTCGAGGGTCCCGCCGCGGTTTCGAACGGATCGGTCTTCGTCGGCGATCGTGGTGGTGTGTTCTACGCGCTCGATGCCGAAACCGGCACGGAACGGTGGCGATTCGAGACGGGGGACTGGACCGGGTCGGGACCCGCGACCGATGGTGAAACGGTTTACGTCGCGAACCTCGATGGAGCGGTCTACGCACTCGAAGCGGGTGACGGCACTGAGCAGTGGAGTTTCCAGACCGGCGTGGAGATCTGGTCGTCTCCAACGATCGCGGGCGAAACGGTGTTCATCGTCAACCGAGAGGGAACCGTCTATGCGCTCGACGCTGCCGACGGAACTACCAAATGGAGCCTTTCTGTCGGTGAGGTCACGTTTTCATCACCGGCTGTCGTCGAGGATACCCTCTACATCGGCAGTACGGATGGAAGCCTCTACGCTCTGAGATAGCGAGATGGGCCTGCGGAACCCTTTTGGCTGGCACACTCGTACTCGCGTGCAATATGAGCATGGGATCGGATATGTACCGAGAGCAGATCCTCGATCATTACAAAAACCCCCGAAATCATGGGAAACTCGAGGATCCCACCTTCTCGCACATCGGCGAGAACCCGATGTGTGGCGACGAGATCAGGGTCGACGTAATGCTCGAAGACGACGGAGAAACCATCGAGTACGTCGCCTTTTCGGGCGATGGCTGTGCGATCAGTCAGGCCAGCGCGAGCCTTCTCACCCAGGAGCTGCCGGGTACGAACTTGGAGGAGCTCGCCGAGATGGATCGCGACGACATCACCGAGATGCTCGGGATCGAGATCAGCCCGATGCGGATCAAGTGTGCCGTCCTCGCCGAGAAGGTCGCTCAGGACGGCGCGGAGATCTATCGGGGCGAAAAGGAGATCGAGAAGACGACCACCGAGGACTGACCACACCGATCTCCTCGTCCGAACGATCGTACAGCGCTTTTTGGCCAGCTCTTCTCGCAGTTTGAGTACACCGGATCCAGCAGTCACTATAGTAGTCGTTGAAAGTCAATACACACCCGTGTGTGGATTTGCGGCCAGCGCCGGGAGCGCTGGCCGCCAGCGGACACACGGTGTGCAACCAGTTTCAACGACTACTATAGCCGTCGCTTACTGAAACGACCGTTCGCCGACGGCATCGACGGTTGCCGCGTAGATCGGAAGGGTAGGGAGGACCGTCTCGATCGGTCCCCGGTTGAACGAGCGAAACAGCTCTCCGAGTTCGTCGATGGTCTCGTCGTCGAACCCCTGTACCCGAAGCGACGCGGGATCTAACCGCGGGGTGTACGGCACCGTATCGGCAAACCCGTCGATGGCGTCCTCCACCCTTTCACAGGCGTCACTGAATGCGTCGGATCGCATGGTCGGTTCGAGGTCGTCCCACATCGGTTCGAGCAGCGACGGCCATTGTGCGAGACAGCGATAGATGCTCGGCAGTCCATCGTCGAGACCGTGAAAGTCCCGGATCGTTTCGAGGGTGTCGGAAAGCGTTTCGGGCACCGCTCCGGCGTCGATCATCGTCGGCGACCGTCCTCGATCGCGGTCGAGCCAGTCGGGAAACGGCGCGGTCGTGGCCCGCTCACCCTCGAACTCGGTCCCGATGGGTCGGTCGTGTAATGCGCGATCGGCGAGTTCGAACAGCACCGCGAGCCGGGGTGCAACGATGTCGAAGCTCGCCAGCTGACCACGGAGTTCCCGGTACTCCGCGGGCGAAACGTCGAGATCCGCGTAGCGGTACGTGGGTATCTCGGCGGTGTTCTCTATCGTTGAGAGCACCGTAGCGCGGTACGCAACCGAGAATCGAGCGAAGCCGCGGGTCCGAAAGGTCGGCTGTAGCTGGCCCCACGCATACCGGAGGAAGTCGGGGTGGTTTGCCATCACGGTTCGAAAAATCCAGTTGACGATCGGTGCCCGAAACGTGTGTTTGATGTCGTCGTACAGCCCTCGCTTCCACCCTGTCGCTTCCTGTTCGTACAGCTGCTTGCTCGTATCCATACAGATTGATCGCTGTGGCGGCTATTATTGTTTCACTTCCACGGGTTTTTCACCAGTTCCCCCTGAACATCGGCTCCAACGGCGATTTTGCAGTCGTCTCTCGGTTCTGCGATACACAGTAGGACGTAACCATCGGCGAACTGTTTCGCTTTAAGTGCTCGCGGCGGGCGGCGGTGGTGAACGCTTCCTTCGAGGAGCTGTCCGACACAGGTCGCACATGCGCCGGTCAGGCAGCCAAACGGCAAGCCGAGTTCCGCGGATTCTGCAGCGTCGAGGATCGT
>JADFQH010000195.1 GCA_022561895.1 Methanobacteriota archaeon
CTCAAAAGCTTTCGCCATTTTTGTTTCTTGCCAAGATTTAGCCTGCGACATGTGACAGACGCGGCAGCGCTTCGCTCCTACGTAATCGCCTGCCGAGACTACGGGCATGGCAAAAGCCCCGATCCACAGCGACAAGAATCCTCCCAGCAAAACCAAACGACGCCGGGTATGTCGATTGAATTGCATAGAACCGCTCCTTCCAGCTAGAGAGTCGGACTCGCTCCAAAGCACTTCTAAGCAGGTGGAAGGCCAGGAGCGTTTGGCAAATCGGATCGGGTCAGAACAGGATCAAAACTGTGATCCGGAAGACCTCGTTCTCCTGTCAGATTTTGGGACGATTGACAAAAGCTACAGTCGGCAATACGGTACGGTAATTTCGGCTCCGTGGAACGTCAGCGATCACGCAATGCAACACAAGCAGCGGGTCTTCTTTACTGGGTCCAATTTAGGGGAAACTTCCACACAAGCTGCGAAATATTCCGCACAACTTGTCTGCGCTTTCGGCAAAACCATCTGCTTGCGTGATACAACCCGAAACTGTTTCATGGGACACAATTCCCCGTGAGTCCTTCAGAAGATGCTGAAGTTGTGGGTGACCCGAAATAAAAACTGCTTGTGGAAGATAGGAGGGGAGCCAAAATCGTAGCGCAGGTTTGAAAAGGCGGCAGGACAAGGCGGCTGCTTACGGGGAACTATGATTTACAGACAGAGTGAGCGGGAGAGCTCTTGGGATGGGGGCGTTGGAAAATTGGAATGGACGGGACGCAATGTCAGCCGGAAGATGTCCTGCTGATCCGGGCTTGGGATACCTTGCGCCGAGGCATCCCTTGTTGTGGATTTGGTGGAGGCGGGGGGAGTCGAACCCCCGTCCGAAAAGGCACTGGACTAAAAGCCTACATACTTAGTCGTGTTCGAAAAACTTCACCGCCGGCAACGTCGAACCGACAAGAATTACCGGCCGCTAGTCCGGAAAGTTTCGCCCTTCCTTCACGGACCGAAAAGGAAGAACTAGCCCGTTCATCGTCGCCGCATCCACTCCCACGGGCTGAAGCCGAGCGACGCGCCACTTAATTAAGCAGCGAGAGCCAATTCAGGATTGGCAATTGTGTTTTTGTCCACACGATTACGGGTGCATGGACCCCGGTATGCCTTTTAGCCCTTTTCCTTTCCGTCGAATCCGTTTCGCCCCCAAAGACTGCCGCCGGCAGATATCGCGCGAGCGCGCAACCCGGAAGCAGTGCTGGAACCGTGCCGTTCTCAACACTGCTATTTTACCATAGTCGCCCGGCAACGGAGGCAGGGAGACCTGCACAGTGCGCGAGCAGTTCTCCGCAAGCAGCTTCAGGATCAGCGCGGGCCGATTGTATCTTGTCTGTGCCCTTGCGACATTTGATGAAATGACAGAAACTATTTGACATGGGCCTACCGGCGGCATTAGTTTCCGAAGGCAGACATTGGGAGAGCAAAACAGGCAGCGGTCCGTTGGGACTGGCGAGTACGGCCAGGCCGGAAGGTCATGGCCTGAGAAATCCTGAAAACACGAAGATCGTTTATTGAGGAGCTGCGATGGCGAATAGCGGTTCATTGGAACGGGCACTCGAGGAGTTGATCCAGCGGGTAGTTCGGAGCGAAATCACCAACGCGATGGCGCGCATGCCCAAAGGGGAGGGAGGCGGGGGGGCTGCTGCGCCCGCCTTGGCGGCGCTGAATCAATCCGTCTCGCGCATCCTCCAGCCGACCGGGCAAAGCGAGATCATGACGGCTTTTTTAAAAGGCGCAGCGGATTATTCGGGCCGGTGCGCGTTGTTTGTGCAACGCGGAGACAACTTTTCTTTTTGGCGCGCCGAAGGCTTTACCGCAAAGGGTGCGAAAAGTTTGCGCTCCGTCACCATCCCGGCCGGAAAACGCGAGACGGTGCTGGGGATGCTCGATGACGAGGGGATCGACTACGTCGTGACCGACGAGACGAGCGGCAGAGAGTACACCGCCGTCGCGTACTTTCCGCTGCCGACGAACGCCGTCGAACCCGTGCTCGACGAGCTTCACGACCTCGGGATCGAGGATCAGGCCTACACCGTGGTGATGGACGCACAGACCGTGATCTCCCGGCGATTCAGCGATCTCGAAGACCGCTACAGTGAAGAAGAGAAATCAAACGAGGGGCGGATTTCGAGACAGGAACTCCTTACTGAAGCCCGACAGCTCACGCCCGATTTTTGGGTGTACGTGACGATGACGGTCATCAGCGCGGTCGTCGCAACCGCCGGGCTGTTACTCGACTCCCCGGCGGTGGTCGTCGGCTCGATGGTGATCGCCCCACTCATCGGACCGGCGCTCGCTGCAAGCGTCGGCACCGTCACCGAGGACCGGGGGCTGTTCATCGACGGAATAAAATATCAGGCGCTCGGGGTGGCGTTGGCGATCGCGAGCGCGGCGATCTTTGCGTGGTTCGTCCGGACGACGAACCTCGTTCCCCCGAGCCTCGATGTCGCCCAACTCGCGGAGGTTTCCGAACGCCTCAGACCCGATATTCTCGCGCTCGCCATCGCGCTCGCGGCCGGGATCGCGGGGATCTTGAGCCTCGCGACGGGCGTTTCGGTCGCGCTCGTCGGCGTGATGATCGCCGCGGCGCTCATCCCGCCCGCAGCGGCTGCTGGGATCGGGATCGCCTACGGGCTTCCCGTCGCCGCTGCCGGATCAACAGTGTTGGTTCTCGTCAACGTACTATCAGTGAATCTCGCGGGGCTGATCACCCTCTGGTATCTCGGGTATCGACCTGAGCAGTGGTTCGACACCGACACCGCACGCACGAAAACAGTAAAACGGATCGGTACGCTTGCGCTCGTCGTTCTCGTGCTCTCGGCGTTTCTCGGGACGATAACCTACAACTCCTATCAGGACGGCGTCTTCGAGAACGCGGTCGAAACCGAGGTCGAAGGGGCTCTCATGGAAGGCGAGTACTCCGAACTCGAACTGATCTCTTCGACTGTCGAGTACGACGACGAGAACGTCGCGTTCCGCCAGACGGATCGCGTCGTCGTCACCGTTGCACAACCGAGCGGCGCGACGGAAACTGGGTTAGCAGCCACCCTAGAGGAGCGAATCGAGAGCCACACGGACGACCCGGTGGCGGTGCAGGTGCGGTATATCGACACCGAGACGGTCTGAGAAAGAATGGACTTCCGTCGCCAACCGAACAGTTTCGCCCTTCGAGGGGTTCGTATCGGTCGGTGAAACTCCGTTGATTCCGCGAGAACTCCGCTACTCACTCCATCCGGAGGAACCGGCGGCGGTCCGAGTCGTCGTCCTCTGCGGGGTAGCAGATGATCACGTCGTCGGCCGCAAGCGACGTGAGGCGCTCGGGCAGCGTTTCGAGATCCGACGACCAACCGCGCGAGCCGGGGCGGGGACTCAGCGCGACCAACAGGTCGGTTTCGGTGACCTCCTCGGAAAGCGCCTCATCGAAGCGCTCGTGGCCGGGTATCGTCTCGACGGTCATGGAGGTGTCGGGTTCGACCGCGTCGATCAGACGCTCGTAGCGCTCTGCATCAGCGCCGACGACGAAACAGGCGAGCGAGACGCCGAGCTGCTCTGTGATGATTTTGATCGTCCCGACCGCCTCGTAGAAGCCCGGATGCGAGGCGATCCGATTCGGAAGGACGAGCACGACGCGGTCCTCGATATTGAGCGGCGAGTCGAGGTTCGAGACCAGCACTAACGTATTCGTTCGATCGAGTAGCTGGTCGGTCGTTCCGCCGAACAGACGCGTTCCGAGCGAGGAGTCACCGCGCCAGCCGATGACGACGCGCGTGATGCGGTTCTCCTCGATCGTGCGTGCGATCCCGGTCACGACGTTGTCGTCGATCGTCGTCTGAATGTCGAGGGGGATCTCCGCGCTCGCGGCGTGTTCTTCGGCCTCCGTTGAGAACTCCTCTGCGCCCGCGACCTCGGAGGCGGTCTCGGTGTCATCATCGTTGTCGGTCTGCGTTCGCCTGCTGCGCCGCTCGCTTCGAGTGGCAACCGTCACGGCATGCAGTGGCTCTTCGGTGGTGTTGGCCCGAACGAGCATCCCCAAGTTGAGCAGGCCCTCCATTCGATCGGTTCCCTGCGAGAGTGCAACGAGCACTCTCGAAGGGGCTTCTCCGGGATCGTACTCCTTTTGTTCTTCGGCGCTGACGATTGCGCGGCCGTACTTCTCGGTCAAGAAGGGGCTGATGACGCTCACGACGATGATCATCAACACCACACCGTTGAGCGTCGGCTCGCCGAACAGTTCGAGGTCGAAACCGATCTGGGTTATCGCGAGCGCCGCCGCGGCCTGTCCTGCCGAAAGACCGTACATCGCGAAGCGCTCGGCGTTCGTAAACTCGTAGTAGGTGCCCGTCAGCCAGACCGCGATGAACTTTGTGACGAGCAAGAGGACGACGATCGAACCCGCAATCGCGAGCGTTTCGGTCCCTTCGACGAACACCCGTGGATCGACGAGCATCCCCACCGAGATGAGGAAGAAGGGAATAAACAGCGCGTTGCCCACGAACTCGATACGGTTCATCAACGTCCCCGTTTGTGGGATGAGTCGGTTGAGCGCGAGCCCGGCGAGGAACGCGCCGATGATGTGTTCAACGCCAGCCATCTCGGCGAGAAACGCACAGACGAACAGCACGGCGAGGACGAAGAGGAACTCGAAGTAGCTCTCCTCGCTCAGGTTCCGGAAGAACCACTGGCCGAGACGGGGGACGATCAGCCAGATGCCGCCGAAAAGCAAGATAAGACCGACGGCGAGTTCGGCCCAGAACCCAGCCGTGAGCTCGCCCTCGACGCTCCCCGAAACGACGGCGAGAACGAGCAATGCGGCCGTATCGGTCAGGATCGTCCCGCCGATCACGGCCGTGATCGCTTCGTTTTTGGCGATGCCCAGCTGGTTGACCACCGGATAGGCCAAGAGCGTGTGCGAGGAGAATATTGCCGCATAGAGCGCCGCTGCGCCGAGATCAAAGCCGAGAAACCAGTAGCCGACGGCGGTTCCAGCGAGCTGCGGAATGAGAAACGAGACCGCGCCGAACACAATGGATTTGTTCTTATTCTCGAGGAAGTCGTTGATGTTGATCTCCAGTCCGGCGATGAACATCAGATAGACCAGCCCGACCTCGCCCAGGAGAACGAACGTCGCATCGCGTTCGAGCAGCCCTAAAACGTTCGGACCGACGATCGCGCCGACGATAATTATCCCGATGATCCCCGGAAGTCGGTAGCGCTCGAAGATCAGCGGCGCGGCGAGAAAGACGACCATCGCGATCGCGAAGATCAGGATCGGATCGTCGAACGGCGGCGAGAGCGACGGTCGGGAGACGAGTGGATAGAGGAGTGACATCGATAAAAACGGGTGTCGTTCGTCCTGTACTCGGTTGGTCGGCTCACATATAGCTACCGAAACCCCCGGAGCACACGTCTGCGCCGCGTCGAGATTGCGGTGTCGTCGTGGTGATTCCGGCGTCGGAGCGATGCCAACCCCTTTGGGCACAAACGCTCTTCGGTCGGTCATGGATTGGTCATCGTCGGCCGAGCGATTGCGGGGGCGAAGCGGCGAGAACTGGCTTGTTCACTGGCTCTTTCTCGACGCGAACCGATGGCTCGTTGCGGGTATGTTGTCCCTCGGTAGCTTCCTTTCACTGGTCGCACTCGGCGCGTTCGCACCCTCACTTCGGGCGGCGATGGAACGAACCGCGCCGGTCGAAACCACCTTCCAAGCGCTCATCGCCGCGCTCATCACCGGCGTGACCCTCGTCCTCGCGATCAACCAACTGGTTCTCTCACAGGAGCTCGGGCGGTTGGGCGATCAGAGCACGTGGATGGACGAGGCGATGGAGTTTCGACGCGACGTCGAGATGCTGTTCGAAACGACCGGCCCACCCGATCCCGCCCGATTTCTCCAAGCGCTCGTCCGAACGAGCAGCGACCGAGCCCAAACGCTTAGGA
>JADFQH010000196.1 GCA_022561895.1 Methanobacteriota archaeon
CGATCACTCGCGATGCGGTCGACGAGCTCGGGCTCGCCGAGGGCGTCGAGGCGACCGCCGCGGTCAAGGCCACCTCGGTGATGATCGAGCGCGGCGGCCGATGAGGCGCGCCGCCGCGGCCTCGTTCCTGCTGCTGGTCGGCGCGGCCGTCTTCGTTCCGCTCGGCGTTTTCATCAGTACGACAAGCGCACTGGTCGTCGGCTATGCGCCGACTCGTATCGTCCTTCTCGGTGTGGTGAGCGCGGTCTGTACTATCGGTTCGGCGACGCTCGCAATCGGAATCGGCACGCTGTTTCCCCGGTTCGGTGCGGTGCGCTTGAGCGGGAGTCACGAGGCGGTGATGCCGAGTAAGTCCGCGTTCGCCGCTTACAGTCTCGTGATCGCGCTGACGGTGGCGGCACTGGCGATAACGTTCAGCGAGGGCGCCCGAACCGTCGTCTCGCTTCTCGTTAGCGGACTCCTCCTCTCGCGGTTTTCGCTCGTACTCGCACCCGACACCCTGCTGACGGCGGCCGTAATCGGGCTGATCGTGCTTCTCACCTCCCCGCTCGTCGCATACGTTCATGCCGTCCGCACGTTCGATCGATTCGACATGAGTTAGTAAAAAATTATATACATCCAAAGGAGACTAGCGAACCATGACGCCCGTCATCGAAACGGTAGGCCTGACGAAACGGTATGATGAAGAGGTCGCCGTACGCGATCTCTCGATCTCGATCGACGCAGGAACGGTGTATGGCTTTTTGGGGCCGAACGGCGCCGGCAAAACCACGACGATGCGGATGCTCACGACCCTCACCCGTCCCAGCGAAGGGAGTGCACGAGTGGCCGGTTCGTCGATCGAGAACAGAGACGAAGTCACGCCGCATATCGGCTATCTCCCCGATGAACCTCCGCTGTACGACGAGCTGACGGGTCGTGAACAGCTGACGTATATCGCCGGGCTTCGGGAGCTACCCGAGACCGAAGCCCGCGAACGAATGGACGAACTGTTCGAGCGCTTCGATCTCGCAGACGACGCCGACAGACGGATCGACTCCTACTCGACGGGGATGCGAAAGAAACTCGGGATCATGCAGGCGGTGCTTCATCGTCCTCGGGTGATCTTTCTCGACGAGCCGACCACCGGACTCGACCCCCGTGCGGCCCGGACCATGCGCGAGACGATCGCGGAACTCGCTGCACAGGATATGACGATCTTTCTTTCGACACACATCCTTCCGGTCGTCGATGAACTCGCGGACTCGGTGGGCGTGATTCACGAGGGCCGGCTCGTCGCCGAAGGTGCGCCCGAGGAGCTGAAACACCGAGCCGAAACCGGCGATCAACGCAGTCTCGAAGACGCCTTTCTCGACGTTACCCACGACACACCCGGCGAGGTCGCCCACGAGCAGTAATTATTTCAGTTCCACGTAGTAGATACATTTCGTGAGTCACTGTATACTCGTACCGCAGGATATATATTGGCGATGAACAATAACTTGGGTATGCCACGCGATACCGCGATAGACAGGCGGGGGTTTTTGAAGTTTGCCGGTGCGTCCGCGGCGGTTGCGACGACTGGACTTGCGGGCTGTCTCGGCGAGGAAAACGGTAACGGCAACGGGGATGCGGACGAGATCGACGAGTTCGTCGTCACGCAGGGTGAGTTCGTCGAGAACGCGGATCCGAACGACCACAACGCGACGCCGTACTACAACGTCTTCGATCAGGTCTACGAACCCATCTTCAACGTGACCGGCGACGGCGAGATCGAAGAGCGTGTCGTTACCGACTGGGAGCACCCCGAAGACGGTGTCGTTTCACTGACGATCAGGGACGACGTCCTCTTTCACGGCGGCGAGGAGCTAGTCGCAAGCGACGTCGCCTACACGATCAACCGCCAGGTGGACGAAGACATCGGCTTTCCGAGCGATCAGGTCGCCGGAATGACCACGATCGCCGAAGCCGAAGCCGAGGACGACACGACGGTGCTCGTCGAATACGAGGGCGCAGAGTCGCTCGTCGAGTTCCAGCTTGCGAACTTCGGACGTGCGGTCAACGAAGAGTGGGTCGAGGGACAGGACCAGCCGATCAGCGACGACATGAACGGTACTGGCCCGTACCAGTTAGAAGAGTACGAGGCGGATGTTCAAGCCGTCTACACGCGGTTTGATGACTACTGGGGTGAGGAGCCACCTTTCGAGACCGTCCGATTCAACGCGGCCGCCGAGTCGAGTTCGCGCGTCGGCGCACTCCAAACCGGTGAGAGTGACCTCGTCGTCAACGTTCCGCCGACGGATGTCGAAACCGTCGACACCGAAGAGGGCATCGAGATCCGGAACGTCACCAGCTTCCGGAACATCTTCCTCGTGATGAAAAGCGAGATCGAGCCGTTCGACAGCCAGGAGTTCAGGCAGGCGATGAACTACGCGGTCGACAACGAGGGGATCATCAACTCCGTTCTCGGCGGGTTCGGGCAGCCGATGACCCAGCCGATCCCCGAGGGGCTGTTCGGCTACAACCCCGATCTCGATCCCTACGAACAGGACCAAGCACTGGCCGAAGAGTTGGTCGAAGAGAGCGGCTACGCCGGCGAGGAGATCACCCTCCAGTCGATGGAAGGTCGGTATCTCAACGACGCCGAGGTCGCACAGACCGCCGCCAGCCAGATCGACCAGCTCGAAAACGTCGACTGTGAGATCGAGATCGTCCCGTTCGATGCGATTTCGGATGCCGCAAGCGAGGGACCGGATTTCGAAGAGATTCCCTTCTACCTGATCGGCTGGGGTAACCCGACAGGTGATGCGGACTACGGTCTCTCGCCGTGGTTTACGAGCGGGGGCGGGCAGTACAACTTCGTCGACGAGGAGCTAGATGAGCGCCTCATCGAGAGCCAGCAGATAGATGACGAGGACGAACGTGAGGCGACGCTCCAGGAGATCAACGCGGATATCCGCGAGGAGGCTCCGTGGGTGTTTCTCCATCTGGAGGAGAGCATCTACGGTGTCCGCGACGACCTGGAGTGGGAACCGTTGCAGGACGAGAGTATATATATCGACCAGATGGATCTGTAGGCTCTCGAAACGATTTCGAAAACGGCGATCAGTACCCCGGTTCGAGGAGAACGAAAAAGTATTGACACCCAACGGTGACAGTTCGATAACTCTCGATGGCTTTCGGAAAATTTCTCACAAAACGGCTATTGCAGGGCGCAATCGTCATCTGGGGCGTCGTCACGGTCACATTCGGTCTTCGGGCGGCTTCGCCCGGCGATCCGGTAAACCTGATCGTCGATCCGGCAACTTCGCCCGAGATCCGAGAACAGATTCGCGAGGATCTCGGGCTGAACGAACCGATCTACGTTCAGTACATCGAGTATCTGAGAGATCTCCTCGTCGGGGATTTTGGCTACTCCTATCAGTCAAGCCGGGACGTCGCGGCACTGGTCATAGAACGGATCCCCGCGACGCTCGAACTCGCACTTGCAGCAACGGTCGTCGCGATCGTCATTGCGATCCCGCTGGGTGTCATAAGCGGGACGAGACGCAACGAACCGGCGGACTACGGCGCGACGCTCTTTTCGCTCGTGGGTATCAGCACGCCGAACTTCTGGCTGGGGATCATGCTGATTCTCGTCTTGGCAGTGCAGTTCGGGATCTTCCCGACGGGTCAGCGACCCGTTGCACTTCACGACGCGCTGTGGACGTTCGCAACGACGCTACACGCGGGTGAGCTGCTCACGTGGGTCCGTCATATCACGCTGCCCGCGATCGCACTGGGGACGTACTTCACGGCGCTGATCACGCGACTCACCCGGAGCGGAATGGTCGACGAACTCGGCAAGCCCTACGTCACGGCGACGGAGGCAAAGGGGCTTCCGGAGGTACTGATCCGGTACAAGCACGTGCTTCGCAACACGATGATCCCGATCGTCACCGTTCTCGGTCTCCAACTGGGAACGCTGATCGGCGGCGCGGTCATCACCGAGACGGTGTTCGCATGGCCCGGACTCGGGCTGCGTCTCATCAACTCGATCTACGCGCTCGACTGGCCGCTCATTCAGGGGATACTCATCTTCATCGGCGTCGGGTTCGTCCTCATCAACATCGTGGTCGATTCGCTCTATGCGTATCTCAACCCGCGGGTGATCGAGGAATGATCTCGGATCGACTCAGATCAAGTCTGAAGCGGGAGTTTCGCGGGAGCCTGCTGGCGAAGCTCGGACTCGTTCTCGCCGTTATTATCGTCCTAATGGCGGTGTTCGCCCCGGTTTTGGCGACGCATCATCCGGGGGCGACGGGCCAGTTCGACGAGAACGGCAACTCCTACCCGCCGTGGGGCGTCTCTCACGATACCCACATGTGGGAGGAGGGCGAGGAGGGGATGGAGCGTGTCTCCTACACCATCGAGCCGAGTGCCGAGCACTATCTCGGGACGAACAACATCGGACAGGACGTCTACTCACGGGTGCTCTTCGGCGCTCGAACCTCGCTGCTCGTCGGTTTGATCGGTACCGGGATCGCGACCCTCGTCGGCGTCCCCTATGGGCTGATCTCGGGCTACTACGGCGGGCGGATCGACGACTCGCTGATGCGTGCTGCTGACGTCATGCTCGCCTTTCCATCGCTCGTGCTTGCAATCGCACTCATCGGCGTCTTCGGTGCGGGAACGCAGCTGATCCCCGACCCGATCGTGATGGCCGGATTCGCAGAAGGGATGCCCGAAAACGCCGTTTTGCCGGGCACGGTCACCCTCGTTGTCGCACTGGTCAACTGGGTCTGGTTCGCCCGCGTCGCACGCGGTGAGGCGATCTCGATACGGAGCGAGGAGTACGTCAAAGCCGCACGGAGTATCGGAGCGAGCAACACGACGATCCTGACAAAACACGTCCTGCCAAATAGTTTGACACCGATCATCGTACTGGCGACTATCCAGGTGGCAGCGATCATCCTGCTCGAGAGCTCGCTTTCGTATCTCGGTTTCTCGGGGACGACGCTCTCGTGGGGCTACGAGATCCAGCAAGGACAGGACTATCTCGCAACGGCGTGGTGGATTGCCACCATCCCCGGAATCGCAATCTTGCTTGCGGTCGTCAGCATCAACCTATTAGGTGACTGGCTCCGGGACTCGCTCGATCCGAACATCGGTGGGGAGGGGGGTGTCTGATGGCAGAAGACATCCTCCGCGTCGAAGGGCTTTCGACCCGATTTTTCACCGACTCAGGGCAGATCAACGCGGTTTCGGACCTCGACCTGCGTATCGAACGCGGTGAGATATTCGGCATCGTCGGCGAGAGCGGCAGTGGAAAAAGCGTCACCGCCCGATCGATCATGGATTTGATTGAGTCGCCCGGACGGATCACCGATGGCGAGATCCGGTATCGTGACCCCGACCTCGCCGTCGGAGTCAGCGCTGATTTCCCCGATGCCGTCGATGGCGAGTTCGTCGACCTGCGCGCCGTTCCCGAACGGATCAGGCGGTCGCTCCGGGGGAGTGCCTTCAGCATGATCTTTCAGGATGCGATGAGCAGTTTCAACCCCTCGATCACCGTCGGCGAGCAGATCGCAGAGGCCGTCGAGGTCCAGCGGCGGGCGAGCGCGAACCCACGTTCGACGCGCGCGCGCACCCAGTCGACCGAGTACTCGCTCGGCTCGTTCGCCCTCTCGACTGTGCTTCCCTCTCAGAAGTACGTCTCGGAGGCGAGTCACGATCGAGCGGTAGAACTGCTCGAACTCGTCGGAATTCCCGATCCGACCGAGCGCGTAGACGAATACCCCCACCAGTTCTCTGGAGGGATGTTACAGCGTGCGATGATCGCACAAGCGCTGGCTGGCGAACCCGACGTGTTGATCGCCGACGAACCCACAACCGCACTCGACGTGACCATCCAAGCACAGATCCTCGCGTTGCTTTCGGAACTACAAGAAGAGACCGACATGAGTGTTCTCTTGATTACCCA
>JADFQH010000197.1 GCA_022561895.1 Methanobacteriota archaeon
CGACACGAGCCTTTTCCTGCCCGTCCAAGACAAGCCGCCTCGGGTCATTTCGGACGACGAAGAGTCTGCGATCCTGAATGCTGCTGACGACCTGTACGGGCTGCGAATGTGGGCGTTCATCCATGTCGCTTCGAACGTCGGCGGCACTCGTAGTTCGATCCCCGTATCAGTGGTCGTCGCTTCGATCCGCTTGGGAACGGTAGTTCCCTCCCCGTACTCGATACAGGCGGGATGGCCACGGAGCGCGGGCAGTGATTTCGCGGGGCTCGTCGTTTCGAATCCGGCGTGGAGATGTGACACCGCGCACGCGAGGCCTTCCGGTGTCGGCGGAATCGTGATGGTCGATTCGGGTCGGCGAAACGGGCTTCTGAAGCCGAGCGTGACCGACTGGCGATCCGCAAAGGAGAGTTCGAGCGATCGTTGTGGCGAGCTAATCGTCGCCGGCCCGTCGAATCTGACTGCGGTCTCGATCGGTGCGGGAACGTCGATCAGATAGGCATCGGACGGAAGGTTCGTTCGTGTATCGCCGATTGCCGTGTGTGTGTTATCGCCCGAAAGGCTCGTGACCGTCGCGCGCGGCGTCCCGAATCCGAGCTTCGAAACCTGACCGGAAACCGTCGTATCGACCGGGCGCGGGACCGTCCCGCCCGAGTAGAACTCGCCCCAATCAGGGGCCACTATCTCGACGGCGGCGCGTGTATCCGACACGCGTAACCCTGCCGTCGTCACCTCCCAGTCGATCATGTTGCGACATAGATTGGTATCGCTGATAGATAATAGGTCTGTCGGATGAGGATAATGCTCAGTTAAACGGATATACTGCCGGTTGCAAGCCGTTGTACGGACTCACTGGTACGATAGCGGATCCGTATAAATAGTCAAACCGATAGTATACGTGCCGAACGCTCGGGAACGCCCGGTAGACGAGACGAGGCGACGGACGATATGAGGTAGACTTTAGCCCACCGTGGCGAATGCCCATCCATGCAGTACGACACCGTCCGCGAAGTCGACCCCGAGATCGCAGACGCGCTCGAACGAGAAGTCGACCGCCAGCGCGAGGGCCTACAGATGATCGCAAGCGAGAATCACGTCTCGCGTGCGGTCATGGAGGCCCAGAGCAGCGCCCTGACCAACAAGTACGCGGAAGGCTATCCCGGAAAGCGATACTACGCAGGCTGCGAGCACGCCGACCGCGTCGAGGAGCTCGCCATCTCGCGCGCGAAAGAGCTCTGGGGCGCGGATCACGTCAACGTCCAGCCCCACAGCGGCTCGCAGGCGAACATGGGCGTCTATCTGGCCGTGCTCGATCCCAGCGATAAGATCCTCTCGCTCGATCTCACCCACGGCGGGCATCTTTCCCACGGGCATCCGGCGAACTTCGCCGGCCAGCTGTTCGAGGTCGAACAGTACGAGGTCGACCCCGAGACGGGCTATATCGATTACGAAGGGCTTGCCGCACAAGCAGACGAGTTCGACCCCGACATGATCGTCTCGGGCTACTCGGCGTACCCCCGAGAGGTTGAGTGGGAGCGCGTCCAAGAGGTTGCTGAGGACACGGGAGCCTACCACATGGCCGACATCGCCCATATCACGGGTCTCGTGGCGGCGGGCGTCCACGGCTCTCCGGTGGGGATCGCGGACTTCGTCACCGGCAGCACCCACAAAACCATTCGATCGGGTCGCGGCGGGATCATCATGTGCGAGGAGGAGTACGCAGACGATATCGATTCGGCCGTCTTCCCCGGCGCGCAGGGCGGCCCGCTCATGCACAACGTCGCGGGCAAAGCCGTCGGATTCGAGGAAGCGCTCTCCTCCGAGTTCGAGGAGTACGCCACACGGGTCGTCGAGAACGCGAAAACGCTCGGGGAAGTGCTACAGGAACACGGCTTTTCGCTCGTTTCGGGCGGCACCGACACCCATCTGCTGCTCGTCGACCTGCGCGATTCCCATCCCGATACCACGGGCGGGGACGCAGAAGACGCCCTCGAAGACGCCGGGATCGTCTTGAACGCCAATACGGTGCCCGGCGAGACGCGAAGCGCCTTCAACCCCAGCGGCATTCGGGCCGGGACGCCCGCGATCACCACCCGCGGGTTCGGCGAGGAAGAGATGCAGAGCGTCGGCGACGCCATCGCCCGCGTCGTCGAGCACCACGACGACGAGACGGTCAGAAACGAAATCCGCGAGGAGATCCGCGCGCTCTGTGACGCACACCCGCTGTACGACGAGTAAGGTCACCGCGCGGGCTTATCGTTTCTCGCGGCGTAGTATGCGGTATGGCAACGACCAGTACGACCGCCACGACCGGTATGCGGATCGTCGAGAGCGTCTCCGGGTGGCCCAGCGTCGAGAGCGAGCCGCACCGCTTTGGCGCGACGGCGTTCGTAGTTGAGAATCGGGAGATCGGCCACCTCCACGACGGGCGGGTGCTCGACATCAATCTCCCGAAGCGGGTGAAAGACTGCCTGCTTGCGGACGGACATACTGACGAACACCGTTTCGCCGGCGGCGGCTGGACGACCTATCGAATTGATCCTAACGAGGAGATCGATCACGCCCTGTGGCTGTGTCGGCTCTCATATCTCTACACCCTCCTGACGATGCGTCGCAAGCCAGTAGGGAGGGCGATCCTCGCGGATCTCGATCTCGATGCGGAACTGGAGCAGCTCGACCCCGACCCGGAGATCCGGGCGATCTTCGACCGGATGCGTAGCTGAGAACTAGCCGGTGGAGGAGCTCATGCGACAGAAAAGAGTGCCTTAGCGTTCCTCAATGGCGGTTTCTAGCCGTTCGAGACACTCCCAGAGGATCCCGACTGGTGTTTCGTGGGAGAACCGGACCGATTCCCGTGTCGGCGCTTCGTCCCCATCACGCCACTGAAAGTGTGCCGGGCCGAGTTCGGGGTGGTCGTCGTCCTGATGCCAGCCACAGTCGAACCCGGTCGCGGGATCGGAGTAATGGATCCGAAACCAGTCGTCACCGTCTTTTGGATGCCACCGGACATCGAGCGTCGCCGTTCGTGATCGCTCGCCGCTATCGAACCGGATCGGGTCGAGTTCGACTTCGAGGTTCCGTGCTGAGATTGCGGAGGGACGAAACCGAACCTGTGTAACGACCGGATGGTGCTGTAGCTCCTCCTTGAGCCGCGAGAGGATCGCGTCGCGCTCTCGACTGTCGGACATCTATGCCAGCACCGGAAACCGCTCTCCCGTGAAACGATCGTAGAGTTCGATCGCATCCCTCACCAGTTCGATCCGGTGACGTGCGTGTTCCCAGTCGTTTGCGACTTCGCGACGCTCGCGTTCTGCTTTCGGATCGAGATCAGCGCTTGCGATCGTTGCTCGAAGTTCGTCGGGCGAATCCACGTCGTATTTCGATCTCCACTCCCGAATGTCGGCTTTGATCGCCGTGATCCCCTCCGCGAGTTCGTCCGTATCGTGGTTCTCGATTAGGTCGCGTAACTGCCTGAAGTATCGCGTAAGTTCGTCCGGGCGGTACAGCACCGTCCCGCCGGATTCGACGCGTTCGAGTTCGTTCGTTTCGACGAGACGATCGAGATGTTTTCTCGCCGTGTTTCGGGACACGTCGGCTTCCTCCGCGATCCAGCCCGCCGTTCGCGGCTCGGAGATCGTCAACGCGACCGCACGAACGCGCGCTGCCCCGTCCCGCTGTTCCGTCCACGTCGACATAGCTCTCGATTTGGGCTACGAATGGAAATAGATTGCTACAGTTTGCAATAGTTTGCTATTAGCCGGCGTAGGAGCTCTCGCCGACGACCTCGACGAACTCGCCGTGTCCGACAGACTCGTCGGGCTGGAACTCCCTGACGGCGACCCGAACGCGCTTTCCGACGTGTTCCGGCTCCGTTCCGGAGACGTACAGTCGAGTATCGCCCACGAGCGCGAGCGCGGCGTCCTCACCGGGATCGTACTCCGCGAGGAAGACGTTTATCTCCGTCCCCGGCTGTAGAGTCGGATGTGTCGTGCGAAGCGACCAGCCTTTGAGGTACTTGCTAAAAATGCTCATATCCGTGCCACCTCATCGCTTTCGCGGTCGATCAGGTACTCGCGGCCAAAGCCGGTGATCGCCGCCAGCACGAATACTAGTACCAAGAGCCAGCCGTGGAAGACGAAGGGGACGACCTCGATCGGGTTGACGATCATCGCCGTCTCGAACCAGTCGTACTGGTTCGGGAGATCCTGCATCGCCGCAAAGCCGACGAGCACGCCGCCCGACCACGGGAAGATGTAGCCAAGCGCCGCCGTCTGGGCGTCTAAGATGTTCGCTCTACGGTATCCATTGAGGTTGAATCGCTCGCCGATCTTCGAGATGTAGGGTCCGATAGCGACCTCGGCGGCCGTGTTGATGGTGATGATCGCGTTGATCAGTGCCGAGGAGCCGACCATCGTGAGTTCGGCGTTGCGAACGTTGGTCGCGAGGTTCTCGAGCGACCAGTCGAGGATCGCCTGAAACGCACCCCCTCGGATCATGATCTGGGCAGCGGCGATAATGAGCAAAACGAGAATCGAGAGCTCGAAAAAGCCCGACGCGCCTTCGAGGATGCTGCCGCCGACGCCGACGGCGTCGGGATCGTCGACGATTTCGAGGATCGGCAATCCGGCAAGCGGCTCTGCGAACGGGGCGTCCGCGGGCGCGTTGAACGTGACGATATCGCCGATAGTCGTCAGTCCCAGAAGGAGGTTCGATGCGACCGCGACGACGATCCCCCACGAGATCGCCTCGACGATATGCCGGCCGGCGACCGCGGTGGCGATGACGACGCCCATCGAGGCGAGGTGGACGAGCCCGATCGGCTCGCTCTCGGCGACGAAGATCTCCTGGGCTTCGGCGGCGATGTCGAGCGCACCGCCGATCGTCCCGCCGACGAGGATGTAGCCGATCAGCGCCGGAATCGCCGCCGCGAGCGCGTACTTGAACCGGGAGGCGACGACCCCGCCGATATCCGAATCCTGCGTGACCGCGCTCACGATCGTGGTGTCCGAGACGGGCGCGAGGTTATCCCCGAAGATCGCCCCCGAGAGGATCGCGCCGAACATCAGGATCGGGTTCGCACCGAGGAGAACGCCCGCCGGGAAAAACAGCGTGACGAACGCGATCGTCGCGCCGTAGCCGGTGCCGATTCCCGTGGTGAAGAGCGCCGCGAGGACGAACGTCGCGGCGGGAAACAGCCCCGCGCCGATCCCGCCGACGTCCGCGAGCCAGACCAGTCCGCCGACGAACCCACCATCCTGCAGGAGTTCGGCGAACATCCCGGCCCAGATCCACGCGACGATGGCGGTCACCGCCACGGGCTGGGTCATCCCCTCGAAGATGGTGTTCGCATACGACTTCCAGTTGCCCTTGACGAAGAACATCCCGACGATCAGGCCGATCAGCATCCCCGCGACGAGGCCCGTCTCGTCGGAAATTCTCCATAGAGCGGTCTGGGCGATCGCCCAGATGATGAAGAAGGCGATCGGGACCGCGCTCATTCCGCGCCCGCCGTAGAACTCGATTCTCAGTCCATCGTCTTCGTCACCGCCGAACCCACTCATGACCTCCGGGTCGCTTGATTCGCTCATCTCGGATTCATCTCATTCGTTTCATGGCTCAGAAGCGGCAGTGATAAATGTAGCGTCTAGCGGTTCGCCCAGTTGCGATACGTCTCTTCGACGATCGGTTCGACAAAACCCCGTCGCAACTAGTCGAACCGGAGGAATCGGGCGGCGTACTCCGGCTTGCCGTGACGTGGGTACACCATGACGAACGACTCGGGCGGGAGTTCGACGAGGTGACTCGGCAGCTCGCCGAGTTCGTCGTGCCAGCCGACCTCGCCCTCCCGCGGAGAGAGGGTGACGATCAGGTCGTTCTCACCCGCTCGTTTTTCGAGCGTTTCGAGCAGGCCGTTCCACTTGACGGTCACGAACTC
>JADFQH010000005.1:0-23957 GCA_022561895.1 Methanobacteriota archaeon
TCGAGATAGAGGACGAGATCAGACGGGAGTACGGCTGGCGACTCCGGCTCTACCATCGCCAGGACCTCCTCGGGGAGATTTATAATACGACGCCCGGACTGGCGAAACACCATCTCGACGTGAACCTCGGGTTTGAAACCGGTCATCTCGCGACGCTCGAGGAGCTTCGCGACGAGCGACTCGACGCGATTACCGAGCGGCGGGACGAGGCGACGGATCTTCGGCGGGGTCCGGCGGTCGTTCTTCACGTCATCCCCAACGGAATCTTCTCGACCGAGAAGCGACGGGTCTCCTCGGAGCTTCCCGACCCGTGTCTCCTCTCGGGAGGGGCCTCGCCCGCAGTTGACGCGAGAAGCGAGCTGAAGATCGCGTACGACCATTTCGACGAAAGCGAGTACACCGAGTATGCGCTCCTCAGGACCGACGGTCTCTACGAGGCGGTCACGACGGCGCTGTTCGAAGGGTCGAAAAACGACTCGGTGCTGTCCGGCGGCGTCGATGGCTCTCCAGCCCTCGATGCATCGGCGATCGTCGCCGTCCGAGAGAGTCTCGCTCATCTCGCGACGATGGGGTTTTCGGCGACTGCCTCGATCTGGATTACGATACTTGACGCCACGGATGCGCGTCTCGATTCCGGACGGCACAAAGAGGAACGCTCGCCCGCTCTCGGGTTCGATCGGGATGCGTGACTCCGCGGGCGTCACTGCGGAGCTCGAACCGATCCTCTCCGAGCTATGGCGGGCCTTTGGCTACCCCGATGGTACGCCCCACATCGAAGACGGCGAGTGGGCCGGCGAACCCGTCACCGTTGGAAATCTCCGCCTTCCGTGAGCGCGAGTCCGATGGCAGAAAGATTTATTATGCGCCATGCTATAGCATATCATGTACTCGCCGCAACGGTCATCCGCGGCAGGTATCGAAACCAGCCGTATCGCTCATAGACTGCCATACAAAAACGGAACCAACCGACGATAGATCGGCAATCAGACACCACGCGAAACTGCCTCGTCCCCGACTGTCCCGCAGTCGGCGAACCACGCATCGCTCGCTAACCATCCTCTCCGGACGGTTCGGCCCGTCAGCCCGACCCACCGGTGCTGAGTTCGATTGCAACCCTCGCATTTGACTTTGAGCGACTGTACTCCCTACGGAGTCCCAACAACCGATTCCTAACAACTGATCTCCAAGAACTGATTCGCGACAACTAATTCCCAAGAACGGTCAGTCGGAAAGCTGCTCGGGCAGCAGTTCCGTGACTTCGATGTCGCGCCGGCGGTACTCCTGAACGAGCCGGAGCGCGAGGAGATAGCCGACGACGGTGAAGACGACCGCGAGGATGAGATTTCCGACCAGCAATCGGGTGACGATCTCCGGTCCTGCGGAAAACGACACCTCGGAGCGCGTTGCTCCCGGAACCGATCCGAGGAGGACGGTCCCGAGCCAGAAGCTCGCCGCGTAGACGCCCCACTTCGCGACGGGGTTGAGGACGAGTACGGAGGCAAACAGCGCGATCTTGCTCACGCGCTCGAAGAGGTAGGCGATGACGAGAAACAGGAGCAGTCCAGTGCCGAGCGTCGGAAGTGAGGTGATGAAGACGCCGAGTGCGAAGCTCGCGGCGATGTCGTGTGGCGGGTGATCCTCCGCGGAGATCGCCTCGAACTCGGCTTCGATCCCGGCGCGGTACGACGACAGCTTCTCGCGGAGCACTGGCTGGGTGAATGGCGCAAGAAGGGATCAAGGCTTCGGAGTCGGTTTTCTATTCGTGTGAAAGCACGGTACGGTGTGAGCAGAACTGATCCATTCATATGGATGGTGTTATCGATGGTACGTGAGTACCGGGTAGCTCATGCAGTGAGTTCACCACTAGCCTCGTCCTCACTCCGACCGATAAGCGACACTGATACGTCGAACGTGATCCGGTCGTACTTCACGATTGGGCGTTTTGCGGCACCGTTTTCGATGAACTCGACGACACCGTAGGCGGCCATACGGCGTAGCTGTGCGTGGACGTTGCTCTTATCGCGCTCTACGAGCCGCGCTGCCGCGCTGATACTTGCTGGTTTCTTGGCGCGAATCGCTCGCAGGAGTTCGAACGTCGAATCGTTGAACACCGAGAACGCCGTGGTCGTATCGGGAAACACGAGCGTCGGTGGTTTCGAGTCCCCATCGGGATCGAAACCGGGTTCCGGTTCGACCGTCACGCGCAGGGTGCGCGCCCATTCATCGGAAACGTTCTCGGGCGTTTTTGTCCTGTGGGTTTCTTCGGTCATGTGTCGTAGTCCTCCGGGGATGGTCCGAACGGTTCGACCTCGATTTCCCCCAAAACCGATCGTAGACGGTAGCTACCGATCCCGGAAACGAGTACTCGTGATCGAGGTTGCCGCCGACGTGGCGGTGGTGAGTGCCGTCGCCGTGGTCGTTGTCGTATCTCAGCATTGTACCCTGCTCCTCGCCGATCGGCCACGCAACGTCATCGGGTGCGAGCGCCGGATCAACACCGTAGTGAAGGGAGTAGCACGCTCCCGGCGGGTAGCGCTCGGGATCTGCCGGGTAGATGAGCTTGTAGCGGACGAACACGCCCGGACGCACCGGACGAGTTTCGTTGTACTTCACAGCAGGGGTGTCGCCGTTGGCCATCCTCGTTCGTTGGTACCCCCCACAACGATATAAACCTGTTCGCTGCATCTGGCGTCTCTGAAACCGGGGGAGCGCTTCGTAGCGACAGTGAGTACGATTGTGGAGCAAGGCAGTGCAACGAAGGAAAATCGGATGCGTGTTTTCGGATTAAACGTGTTTTCTGTGTCGTCGGAACCTACTGGTACACCCATTCGACAGCTTTGGGAACTGTGAACTATCCCACTCTTTTCGCTCGCCTCATACAAGAGTCGTTCCTCGCGGTTGGAGGCTCCACCTCGAATTGCGCTGAATCGCCGGGATGGGCGGATTTTCGCGGATTTACACTTTCGAGCGTGACGGTCGCGTCTAGCTTTCTGAGACTGCCGAAAAGTTTGAGAGGTGGTCTGACTAAACCTCTGAGGGTTTCAAAAATGGATATCGTCTCAAGATGGGGAGATAAAAAAGAATCTGTTATTCGCTGTCTTCGTCGTCGCCAGTCGTCACATCACTACTGTAGATCACGCTGCCCGACGGTTCGTGAACGAGGGTAAGGGTGATGTCTTCATTTTCGTGCTTCTTGTCGCCATCATCGACCTCTATTGCTAGAACCTCATTCCCACCAGCCGAGAGATTGTCCCCGTCACTATCAACGCTGAGATCATCCTCAGTGCCGTCAGCACTGAACTGGATGTCGCTCAGATTGAGTTGATCGCCACCCTGATGTGAAAGAACGACTTCACCGTTCTCTTCGCCGGTTTCGAGGTTGAGGGTTGCTTGTGGAGCGGTCTCATTCGAGTCGCCCATCGTGAGGACGAACGTGCCAACCACCGCGGCGAGGATCACAGTGATGGCGACCATGGGACAACGCCGATAACTGGTGAGACGGCGCGGTTGTTAGTTTTCATTGGGCAGTGACCTCGTAGGTTGCAACCACCGTGTCGTCGACTACAATACTGATATTACCATTGCCATTCACGTCAAACGTGCCGGTAGAGCCGGGACCTTCCAACCCACTTACACTCTCTCTATTATTATCTATTGGATCACCTACCGCTTCTGCGTCACCGCTTAGATTGTCTCCGCCTTGGTGAGTAACTGTCACAGTATCTCCATCCTCACTGAACGAAAGGCTCGCTTGCGGTCCACTATCTCCGATCCCATCCCCGAGTCCAAGAACGAACGCGCCGATAACTGCCGCGAGAATCACGGTGATCGCAACCATGAGGATGACTCCAATGACTGGGGACACGGCAGAATCGTCGCCTGAGAGTCCGAAATTCGTTTTATCGATCATGGCTCGTAGGTTGCGAGTACCGTGCTGGTACTTCCATCGTCATAGACGAGATTGACAGTAGCGTCATCGTCAGTCTCACTGGTCGTGATCTGTGTTCCCGCAGAGAACGTATTACCATCGTCTACAGTTGTGTCGGCACTAGTACCGTCGCCCAACCGTAGATCGTTATCGTCAATCGAGTCTCCACCGTTATGCGTAAAGACAACATTCGTACCATCCCATTCCGCACTGATACTCGCCTGCGGGCCACTGTCTCCGATTCCGTCTCCAAGTCCGAGAACGAACGCGCCGATCACGGCGGCGAGGATTACAGTGATGGCGACCATCAGAATGACACCGATCACCGGCGATACACCACGGTCCTCTCCATCGAAAGGGCCGCGTACTGTCTGTCCGAGTGTTTTCAATTTCATTGTTTGTCCGCACGAAAAGCGAACGGGGCGGGGTGTGCTGCGGTTGGGTTGACCCAGTCCGACCACGCCCCGTCTCGCTGATTTCCGTGCTTGTTTTCCTATATGTTTGCCTATTTATATAATCTTTTCGAGATAATCAGTAAGAGAATTTATAGTTGCAACTTCGAAGTCATCTCTGCGTCTACAATGGCCGAGGAGGCATACCGGGAGCGCGTGGCGAGCTGATCCGATCGCTCTTGCGGAGAAAACCACCATACGGCGATCGGTGTGTTCCATTTATCCACTTGAAAACACGCCCGACGGCGTGCTTGCAACGATCCATGCCGCCGCCGCCCTGATCGTCACGACGCGGGATATCGCCGACGCCCTCGGACGTACCATGGCTCGTCGATCCTCGTCTTTTCGGTTCACCCGAAGCGACTTTGTTCATAAACAGAAATGCGGATGCGTCCCGATCAGCCGGACTGTTCGCGACGACGACCAGCCCAATATGCACACGGAAGAACTGTCTCGTGTACATATCGCCGCGAACAGTACTCTCAGTGTGGAACCCTCCGGGATCGGATCTCAGAGCATTGCTGGACGTTCACCTACGCAGACGCAGGCTCCTCACCGCTGTCCTTCGTTGAGAACTCAACATCAAACTGGATTCGCTGATAAGGGAACGATGGACGCTTCGAGCTTCATCAGCGCTTTCGATAGTGACGAGCAGCGTCTCCGAGGTCGGGAAGTCGGAAAATGCGTCGTGAATCGTTGTCATGGGGTATCAGTCCTCCGTGATGGATGGGTCGACTAGCTCCTTCGATATTTTGGACCAGAACCGCTCGTAGAGTTCGACAACCCCCGGAAATTCGATGTCTATCGGTTCGGGGTCGGATGCGAGGTGCAGCTCGTGGCCCTTCGTGTCCTCCTGGGAATTGTCATAGCGTCGAATGGTCCCATCGTCGAGCGTCGCTATCTCGGCAGCATCGGGATCACGCACACCGTAATGAAGCGCGTATCGCCACCCCGATCGCTTCGCTCCTCACGTTACTCACCACAAAAATGGGGTCGGAGGGATTTGAACGTCCGAACGAACCGTTGGTTACTGCCCTGTTCAACCGCCGTACCGCTGTCTGTTGCTGATTTCATGAATTGTCCTCCAAATCGAGGTTCTGAACGTAGCTCCGCCGCCGATTCTCCATCTTCTCGACGTGGCTCGCCTTATCGTAGAAGCGTTCAATCACGTCCGGAGAAGCGTTCACCCGTTCCGCCGTGATTTCCATCGGCACGCCGCGATCACGATGCCAAGTGATCGAACCCGTACGGATCTGATGCGGGGACCGCGAAGACGGGCACTTACTCGCGTGGTTCCGTTCGAGATACTCACACGAGTGCTTCTGTCGCCCATGCGGGCACGGGCCGCACAAGCACGGCTGCGTACCGAGGTACGCCCACGCCCGCACCGTCGAATCCGATGGGCGACCCTGACGGCCCGAAAACAACGGCTCCCGGCCGAACTCGTCGCGCTTCTCCGACCGCTCGCGCACAATGAATGCGTCGAGGACATCACATACCGTCTCGTTGATCGACACAGCGCTCGCCGTTCGCCTTCTTCTTCAGCGCCGTACCCGTCTGCGGGCGGTGGATGAACCGAAGATACTGCTTCTCCGCGTCGTAGTCGTCGAGATCCAACGCGCGCAGACCACTCAACCGACAGCCCGTGTTCCACAAGACTTCGATCACCGCATGACCGACCGTCCCGTAGCAGCCTCTCGAATCCCGGTAGTACGAGATCAGGGCCTCTGCATCCTCAGTCGCCAGCTTGATATCGCTCGTCTCATCGTCCGCCGACACCTCCGGGATCTCGACCTTCTCCGGCAGTTCCTCGTCAATCACACCGATGCGCGCACAGTACCGGAGCAGCTTCCGGAGCGCGACCATCTGACCGTAGATCGTTGTCGGTGCGACACCCAGCCCGCGGCGATAGCGCGCGAACTGATCGATGTCCCAGCCCGACACCTCGCCCATTCGCTCGATCTCGTTCGCCTCGCACCACTCGACGAACCGAGTCAATCGGTTGTGGTACGATCGAAGTGTCTTATCCGTCGCCCCCGTCGAACGATATTAAAATATCTCATCGACGCGAAGCTTGTCGATAAAGAATATCCTGACGGCGGCTTCTATTCGATAACAGACAAAGGCCGTGCGTATCTTGCGGGCGAACTGGACGCGAGCGATTTAGAAATAGATGCCGAGTAACTGTCCGGAGAGGCTATTGCTGTCGCAATTAACAGTTACTCTGCAAGTGCGCTCGTATCTCTCTTACGACCTCAAGTAGGTCTTCATCGGTTTGTTCTTTTGCGACACGGAGATCGTCCAGTTGATTTGCAAGTTCCTTCTGACGGCCGATCAACCGTTCGAGGTCGGAGAGTTGTTCAGCGATCTCGGGGAAGCGGATTCGTGCAATTGTGAAGTTCTCGAAGTCGTCTGGCGCGAAACTGCCGGTGGTTTCGCTCCACGGGTCTGAAGCGCTGGTCTGGGCCATGCTGGCTATATGACTTTTCATCATATATATCTTATCGTGTATTTAAAATTATTTGATAAGCCCATTCGAGAAACGATTTCTTGATAGGTAATTAGGTCATACCTGATAACATAGGAATATTATATAATTTACCTGTCTGTATCGAGTAAGGGCGCACGAGGCAGCCGCGCAAGTAGAGGTGTAACGGTATAATAGAGCTTAGTAGCAAAGAGAAGCGGCGATTCAAGGTCGTCATCGGAATTGTTCTGCTTCTAATGGCCCCGAACGTCCTCGGCTCCATTTCTTTCGGAGGTGCGGCGGAGTTAGGTCACTCAGCGGGTGCTTTGGTAGGGTAGGTGCTCGCAGCAGGGGTGTTCGGCGGTTTTATCGCAGGGTGTCTAACGCTGGTCTCACGGCTGGGTAAAAGAGCGAGAAGTCTCAAGTAAAACTACTCACATGTAATTCACATCACCACCCTTATCTTCTATACGCACGTACCTACGAGCGCATGAGTGACGCAGACACGAATCGGAGTGGGAGCGACCCCGAGATGACGAGCATCAATCTCCGACTTTCCGAGGCGTTCCTCAACGACATCGACGCCTCGTGGCGAGAAGAGGGGTTCAACTCTCGCAGTGAGTTCATGCGCTACGCGCTGCGGGACGCGGTGAAGCATCCCGGTCTGACCCGTGAGACGTGGAAATCGATCGCTGCGACAGAACACGAGCTGCGGACGGGCGACGCCGAACTCGTTTCGCGCGAGGAAGTGATGGCCGGGATGGAGCAGTCTCCTGAGGACGCTGCCGATGGCGAATGAGGACGACTGGACGTGGCAATTCGCACCTCGCGCTCAAACCTCGTTCGATAAGCTCGACCCACACGAGCAGGACCGGATCACCTCGAAACTCGATGAGATCGTAGCTGACGAGTGGCGGGAGCCGGGCGATTATCTCGAACCGCTCACCGGGGTTCCGCATGATAAGCTTCGAATCGGCGTGTTCCGATTGGGGTGTCAAACAGATCGCAGCGGGAGCGTGCTGGCTGTTCTGGAGATCGAGAAGCGACCGGGTGCGTACAAGCCGGGTGACGACTGAGTTCTTCGCCCCTGTACGGTTACGTCCGTTCTCGTTCAGACTGTTCATATATGTTATATTTTATATAGAAAGAGGTGGTGTACGAGAATATGGATAAAATTGCCTGCTACTGGCGAGTGAGCACAGAAGATCAGAGCCTCGATCGACAACTCACCTCAACGAAAGATTACGCCGAGCGGGAGTTCGGAGCGGACTTCGCCGATCCCCTCGCCGCGGGACTCGAATCGAGGTTGATCTTCGAGTTCATCAACGCGCTCTTGGAGTTCTTGAATTTCCTCCCCGTACTCTGAACGCACTTCTTTACGGATCTCGGCTTCGCGTTCCTGCATTCGCCGGTCAACGATTTCTTCGACTTCCTCGATGCTTACGCACTCATCGCACATTACGACCACCTCGATTGAGCCGCTGTGCTGGTGGTGTGGTACTGTTCTCGAAAACAGGCAATTCTGTCCGCTTTACTTTTAAGTCGTATGGGGTCGGAGGGATTTCGTTCATCCGCGAACCGAGTCCGTCCGTCCCGATCGCTGCCGGGTTCGTTGTCTGAATCATAGTTCTAATTCGTCGATGTACTTTCGCTGGCGATACTCCAACCGCTCGAACTCCTCTGGTTTGTCATAATGCTGATCGATCACCTCGGGTGATGCGTTCACCCGCTCGGAAACCACATCACGCGGTAGCCCACTCGAACGCTGCCACGTAATCGAACCCGTTCGGATCTGATGGGGACTCCTCGACGACGGGCACTTACTGGCGTGATTCCGATGGGTCAGGTCACAGGTTCCTCGTCGGTTCCCATGCGGGCAACCCGAGCAAACGCACGGCTCGGTTACGAGGTAGGCCCACGCGCGGAACGTCGCTGGCGACGGTCGCCCCTGATAGGACGAAAACAACGGCTTGCGTCCGTGGTCGTCGCGCTTATCCCACCGCTCGCGGGCAATATACGTATCCAGTACGTCACAGACCACTTCTGGAATCGCAACCGGGCGCTCGCCCCCGTCCTTGTTCTTCAGCGGCGTCCCCGAACCGGGTCGGTGACGGAAATCCAGATACCGCTTTTCGGAACTGTAATCACCGAGATCGAGCGCACGGACGCCACCGAGTCGCGCCCCGGTACTCCACAGCACCTCCAAGAGCGCGTGCTGATCCGTTCCGAAGGTCGCGGGCGATTCCCGGTAGAAGTTCAGGAACGCCGTCGCATCGCCCTCAGACAGCTTCGTGTCGTCGGTCATCTCCGCCTTCGAGAGCGTCGGGGGATCGACCTTCTCGGGGAGGTCATGGTCAACGGCTCCGATCCGCTCGCAGTAATCCAGCAGCTGCTTCAGCGCAACCATGCTTCCCCGGATCGTGGTCGGGGCGCGGTCGCCAGATCGCCGCGCCGCCTCGAAGCGGTCGATGTCCCAACCCGAGAGATCGGTGATCCGGTCGATTTCAGATTTATCGCACCACCGAACGAACTCCGTGAGCCGGTAGTAGTAGGTTTGAACCGTCAACTCGGTCGATCCGGTACGGCGCTTATCGAGGAACATATCACGCGCCTCGCGGGGCGTGAGGTCGCGCGGGCCGCTCATCGGTCCTCCGTGCGCTCGGATCGGTGCTGAACGCCGTTCTCGTCGATAGTTCCGTTCATGCCTGTCGTTCGTTAGGTTCGACAGGTAGGGCTTAATTTGAGCGGACTGACCTCTCTGCAATCGTCCGCGAGTTTTATCAGCGCCGTCGGAGTAGGATTCACCGGCTATCATAACTTCAGCCAGACGCGGTCGGTGTCATCGCACCGTCCGGGTTTTCGCGGATCCACGCTCGCTAGCGAGGGCCACGTCTGGCCTTCTGATTCGAGAGAAAATTCGAGAGGTTATAAAACTAGGCGTCTGAGGTTTCAGTAACATCAAACAGAGGGATATTTATAGTTGAAGATGAGGCCAAAGGAGACAACCTAAGAAAAATTAAAGTAGGTTTACTCGCCTGTTTCTCCAGTTGTCACACTACCGCTGTAGATGACGCTGTTCGACGGTTCGTGAACGAGAGTTAAGCTGATTTCTTCGCCTTTGTATTCGCCCCCGTCAGTATCGTCACCATCTTCAACTTCTGTCATCTTGTTAAGAGTCACCGATTCACTTCCTCCTGCCGAAAGTACACCGGATTGACCAGTGGAGGCAAGATATTCGCTTGAACCGAGACTATCGCTGTCAAGGACAAAATCGATATTGTCTAAATCAAGCTCATTACCACCCTGATGAAGGAGTACGATTTCGCCATCTCCGTCGCCGGTTTCGAGGCTCAGTGTCGCCTGAGGAGCGGATTCGGTCGACTCACCCAATGTGAGGACGAATGTACCGATCACGGCCGCGAGAATGACCGTGATAGCAACCATTAGGATGACTCCAATGACGGGGGAAACCGCTCTGTTATCTTTCATTTTATTCGGACCCCGAATGTTCGAATGATCCAACGACCGAACCGTCAACGACGACATTGATCGTATCGCCCTCAGATCCGACATCAGCAATATTGATATCAGAGTCTGATTCACCAGCTGAGAGATCACTTATCGGAGCAGTGCTACTGCCAGGTCCGACCAATTCTGCGCCAATGAGATCATCACCACCAGTATGTGTTACGGTGACTTGATCTCCTGACTGATCGAACGAAAGACTGGCCTGCGGGCCACTGTCTCCAAGACTGTCACCGAGTCCGAGGACGAACGCACCGATCACGGCCGCGAGAATGACCGTGATAGCAACCATTAGGATGACTCCGATCACCGGCGATACACCACGGTCCTCTCCGCTGAGAAGGCCGCTTACTTTCTGTTTGAGCGTTTTGAGCGTCATTGTTTGTTCGACACAAAAGCTGAAAGAAGCGGCAACGTTTTGGTGAGCGCCGTGATACGTCTACACGGCGCACCGGGTGGAATCAACCACCCAAGCCCGCGCCCTTCTCGAAACTTTCGTGCTTAGTATCCTATATGTCTGTCCGATTATATAATACTTCCGAGAGAAATTAGCTAGAGATTTAAAGTTGTTAACGATACGTTAATTCCTCTCTCGAATAGAAGCCCTGTATGGACGCCAGCGCCCCGCTCGTCTCCCCGAAGGATCTCGCCCGGACCTACCACTCGCGGGCCTATGCGGACTCGTGGGAACTCGTAGAGGACTACTGGCGCGTGATGGACTACGCCGCCCGAAACACCGCTCTTGGGTCTTCGGCGCTCGCCTCGCGGCTCGATCTCCCCCGCTCGCGTATCCGCCCGTGGGTTCGGCAACCCGACGCGGATCGGAAACCCGCACGTCCCGATCCCGTCCGGGCGATTCAGGCCGCCGAAGGCCACGGCTGGATTCCCGCGCGGTACGAGAGCGAGAGCTTTCCGGCGCTCTCTCGAACGGTCGCATGGATCTACTCGGGCGGCTCGATCGATGCAAGGCGGTTCGTCCCGCTGTTCACTGTCGGGGGCGAGAGCGAGTTTTCGGATCTAAAACGCCTCCTCGACGATGTGGGCGCGGGCTGTGCAATCTCGCGCGAGTTCGAAGCGGGACGGGCTGCCGAATACCGCCCGGCGCGGGACGCCTCGGTTCTCGGGCGCGTCCTCTTCCTCTTGGGCGCTCCCATCGGAACGAAGAACGTCGATGCTCGGATCACGCTCCCCGACTATCTCAATGGCGCTCCCGAGTCGATCCGGCGTGAGTTCGTCGAGGTGTACCTCAGAAATCGGGGTCAACGCTACGAGGAAAAGGCAACGATCCACTTCCGCGAGGATCGATCGACGGACTACCTCGCTGCGCTCGCGGCGCTCATCGAGGACGTAAGTGGCGAGAGCGTTACCGTCTCGGATCGGAACGTGATCGTCTCTGCGGACGCTGCGCGGGCGCTCGAAGCCTGATTAGCGCCACCGACTCTCGACACTCGTTCGATACCGAAGCGCGAGAACATCGGTGTTGAACCGCTGAATGGTGGTCGGGTCAAGGTCATTGCGAACGCTCTCTAAGTTCTGTTCGGACTGAATCAGGTGGGTGAGCGCGGCGTCGATCACGACGGACACGGGCGGGTCGTCGGCTGGATCGCTCGCAACGATTCCCTTCGCTTGGTCGATCAACCGGGCGCGTTCGTCATCGAGTCTGAGGGTGGTGCGCTTGGTCATGGTATAAACGGATGTATGCAGCCGGGTTGAAACCCGTCGATCTCGGGTGAGCGAACCCGGTCCCGTTTATAAAGTCGGTCTGAATTGCTCCTCGAGCTCGCGCCGATCGGCGCGGTGGGCGGGTCGATCTATGCATGTCAGCGGGGTCATGGTCAAAGAAATCTGTATACATCGGGGACGGCGTATACATCTGAGCGCAACCCTCCGGGTGCGCGCCTCAGAACCCGGTCACAGATCAACGCGGAATCGAATCGATCTCGGGAAGTGTCCCATCCTCAACGACGCGCACAAGGTACGCGCCGCGCGCGAGTCGCTGGATGTGCATCTCGCTCTCTCGAATCGTCCCGTCCTCCGAAACCATTCCATCGACGCGAAGATCCGCTTTATCTAGCGTTACCATACCTGAGCCGTCCCGTTCTACGAGCTTCCGAAAGGCCATTCTTGCACATAATAACATCCTAATGTCACTTAACCCTATCGCTGACTTGACATGCAACAATAGGCTGTCTTGACATTTTGCTAATCTTTAATCCGGGTCGAATCTTCGACCAGTGACATGTCGGTACTCAACAAAGCGGCGAGCGGCAACGGACACAATAAAATCGATACTGAGGACGCTATCATGGCTCCGGCGTTCCTGATCGGAACGATGGCGATGAGCGGCATCGCCTCAATCTCAATCTTCGACTACGCGCTCACGGACGCTGCGTTTTCGGTCGGACAAACGGGCATCACATGGGCGTTCCTTGTCGCTGTGGCGGCGCTCGGGTTCGCCTACGCGACTAACGGCCCGGCGCTGGATAAGATGGATGACGTGGAAACCTACGCGGTTGGTGGGACGGTCCTGCTCCTGCTTGCGAACGAGTTCGTCCCGCAGGTGAACGACCTGATCGTTGGCTCGGACGTAGTTGGCCTGATCGCGGTCGCGCTCATGTCGGCTGGATACTACGCGGTTGCCTACCTCGGCTAATCCTCTGGTGATTTCAATGACTAAAACTCACATCGATAGAAGCGAGACGGAGCGAGCGAACAGAGCGACGATGAACCGGCGGCGGTTCCTTGCGGCGACTGGCGCGGCTGGCGCGGGAATTACGGCCACCTCAATGACCCCGCGCTACTCTCCTGTCGGTAGGGCGAGGGCTGACGATGATCCATGCTCGCCGGATACATGGAGCGCAATCCGCTATCTCTATGCCAGCCTCCAGTGCATTTTTTCTGGGGCTGATGAACTGGTGAGAATGGGAGATGTTGAAGAAATGACCCGAACGAACCTACATCGTAGCGTCTTCCGAACGATGGATACGATGGTTCGCACTCAAGAGGGCTGGTTTTCGGAAACTCTCAATTATACTCAGCCAGAAGATCCACACACATCCCCTCTCTCTAATGCGGTTTGGTCAGTCATCAATCGATCTATCTTCGAAGGGATTCAAAACGGCGATTCCGCGACTTCAATAGAAGATTCTACACGATCTGAAGCAGACGATTACCTTACCGAAGTTATGGACAGATATGTTCAACAGGCACATGAAAATCTTGGAGATATTTATTATATGTGGCTTATCTTCGGAAGCGAAGATGGCGAGGGAGATTACATTGAAGATGGAGAAGAATTTGACGGGGATTACTCTATCGATATTAGCGACGAAAACAACGGATAAGCGGATAATAACCTAAAAATTGAGGACGTTCTCATCCATTCTGGTGAAGTTGTGAATCTCCAATATGCAAGAATTAACTCTTTCGATCTAACTTATCCAAACGGGGATACAACCCAGAGCTACTTCCTTCATAATACTTATAGTCTGTCAGACGGTACCGTTAGAAATCCTACATACTCATATTATCCTGAAAGAGTTTACGATCCAGAGCATTACCAAATAGCAGAAAGTCCAATTCCCCATGTCGCTACAAGTCCCTCTGGCTCAGAAACGGACGATTTCTTCCGTATGGAAGAATGGCAAGGAATATTCGGAGCGATCGAAGACATTAGATCCGACTATGCTGAAGAACTTTTAGGATACGTCTTTGAAATGATTGATCTATACGACGCGGGCGAAATCGACGGTGTTGACCTAATCGACGCTCCAACCGTTATGCAAGAGTTTGGAGACGCTGACGGATTGACTCGTTCAACAGCGGAACTCGTCTCTCTCGGCTACGCTGGAGCCGCCGATCTTGACCACCAAGTGACGATCGATTACGAGGGCCGTACCTACCAAGGGCAGCTATACCTCGATTGGGATTTCTCCACCCTCGCACCCGCTGAGTACGATCAGGACGGCGAGACGTTAACCCTCTACCACGTTTCGGAGGGGGCGGAGTACACCGTCGAGACGGACGACTCGGAGACGTTCGCCTACGACGATTTCTCTTTCGAGGACGACGACCTTGGAGACGACGACCGCCACGAGGGGACTGTCTCCCTCAGTAGTTCGGACGATGTTGAGGATATTACGGTAGACGCCGAAGGTTCGATCCGCTCGTATCTCCCCGTTGGTTCGTCTATCGACTCGGACGATTACAGCAGCGGGATCTTCGCCCGGATCAACTCAGACGGTAATGTGACTCGTCAGTCCATGTCGGGCGACTGGGAGTTAGAGGAGGTGATCGATGGAGATGGCAAGCAATTGGACTACCTTGCGCTTCGAGGCTACAACACGGTGAGCCGCGACCCGGCTCTCTCGCTCGATGAGCAACGCGAGAGAGCGCGCAACCGGGACGACGACCTTGATTCTCTATCAACCGGAGGAGGCGGCGGTGGCTTCCTCCCCTCTCTCGAAGGGATCGGCGCGGCTGGCGTGGCAGCCATTGCCGGGATCGGATTTGTCGCGTACAAAGCCCTCCAAAACCATCCCGCGAACAGGCTCCGATAACCATGTCCCGACTTTTCGCTTTGCTCTTAGCCGTAGTGCTGACTGTCTCCCTCGTGCCCATCGGTGCGGTCGCCGACACCGACAACGAATCAGCGATGAACAGCACTGTCGAAGAATCAGGAGACGACTACCTCGAAGAGATCGACCCGACCCTTCGGCTCACCGATTGGGACTACCAAGACGGCGAGTTCGTTCTTCGATTCGACTCTGACCGCTCGAACTCGGTGACGATCTCCGAAGCCGCACAGTTCGATGAGGGCGCGGGACAGATGGCGATCCGACAGGAGAACCTGCCGCGCGGTGAATTCACTGTAACGATCTCGGTTCCCGAACGCGCGGGTGAGGCCGGTGTGGTCATCACAACGAGCGCGTCGATCAACGCCGGGCATGGAACCTACGTCAGCACGGGCCAATCCGACGACAGCCGGGACCCGTTCGCTCGAACATCCAGCACGGCGGGCTGGCTGGGTGGTGCGGGGACCGTCACCTTCATGACGCTGTTCGCTGCACGTCGCTGGCTGCACGCTGAGGGCGACGAACCCGAGTCGGGGTGGAACCTATGAACCCGCCCGCTCTGACGTTCGCAAACCGTTGGGATCGTCTGACGTACCTGCTGGCCGAGTACAAGATCCCGCTATGCGTGGTCGCAGTCGCGGGGATCATCGCCTACGCGCACTATCAGCCAGCACTCCCAACCCCGCCCGAACACGTCGTTGATTTCGCAATTGCGGCGGGTATCCTCTCGCTCCCCTCCTACGCCTTCGGGCGTTGGCTCGCGCGAAAGCTCCACGCTCGAAACATGGTCAAGGTCATAGTTGCGGACGCCGGGACGGACGAACGGGTTGAACCGCTCTTGGTCCCGCCACAGATCTGGACAGAGCGAGAGACGGAGGGACCGCCCGCCTACCGGATGGATGACGACACATGGCTTGTGACCGATTTCGATTGGTTGGAGGACGTAGAGCAGCTGCGCGTTCGTGGCTGCTGGAAAGAGGTTGCGTCCCCGGTTGAGGTGTGGAAAGCCGAAACGCGCGTCGATACGATCTTTGACGAACTCGTGAACACAGCGATGAAGTACACTGCTCAGAAGTCCCAAGTCGCCGCTGCTGGCGTCCAGATCCACGATAACACCGCAATGGAGTACATGGAGATCGACGAGACGGGCAAACTCCCCGATGGGGCCGCCGTCACCGAAGTAGTCCGAGATCTCGAAAACAAGCTCGATGATGTGATCGATCTCCCCTCGCTAGAGGATGACCTCGAAAACGACTCGGACGGCGACCGAATCGACGAACCCGACGCTATGACTATGACCGACATGCCGCCGGAAGCGGCCACTGACGGAGGTATCGAGCGATGAGCGACGGAAGCGAGTGGGTCTACGGTGAGGCCCGCGAGTGGCAGCAAGGACGCCACAAAAAGACGAATCGGTCGGTCTACGCTCACGGTGGCGAACTCGGGCACAGTCGGATCCGAAAGGGAATGACACGGATGCAGGCCGCCTACGACCGGCTGGCACGGCGCGACGAACTCCCCGAGGAGATGCCCGCGACCTTCGAGGACACCCAGACCGCCCAGCAGTTGCGCCATATCGAAGGAACGGAAACCTACAGTCGAGCCGTGCTTAACGGCGATGCGGGGACAATCCGTCACATGGTCGGGTCGCCGGACGCACAGGCCGATATTAGCGGGCTTCATGCGATCGATACGCTCGAATCGATCGTCGGAAGGCCGGCGTTCATGGCCTATCAGTGGGCCGAGCCGGGAAGCGGAAAAACGAACTTTGCGCTCCTACTCGCGCAACTCTACAAGCGCGCCCACCCCGAGGCCGAAATCGGGACCAACATCCGGTCGCTGAAAGAGAAAGATTTCTGGATCAAATCCTACGGCCACCTCGAAGAGTGGATGCACGGAGACGCTGAGGCCGCCTTAGAGGGGAACGCAACCCCGAAGCTCATGATCTTCGACGAAGCGTCGAGCCACGCTTCAGGCCGCGGTGCGGACGGCTACGAGACCGCCAGCAAGTTGGGGCCGATGCTCTATAAGATTCGGAAGTATGGCGGCTCACTCATCATAATCGGCCACGACGGGAAAGACGTTCACCCCGCTGTTCGCGAACTCGCAACGGCGATTCACAAGACGGGGCTTCAGTCGGCGACGTTCTTCGACACGGTAGAGAACCGGAAGGGGAAGGGCGAGATCATGTCGATAGAGGGGATTCCCGAGACGGACTGGCGGTACAACGACAAGGAGCCAACGAACTGGTCGTGGACCGGCGGCACTCAGACGGAGGACGACCTCGAAGCCGAAGCCGAGCAGATCGCTCAGGAAATCGCCGCGTCAAAAACGAAAACGGAAAGGCGCGAAATGGCTCAGAGATGGCGAAATCAGGGGTATAGCTACCCTGAGATCGCTTCGCTACTTGATGTATCGCAATCGACGGCTCACAGGTGGTGCAATGCGGAAAGCTAATCAACAGACGGCGGGCTTTCCGCCCATCAGCTGCCCCCACTATAGAGAACGACCGCGAGGGAGGATGATCGATATGACCTATGACCGGCGTTCTGGAATAGGGGGGAGATCATTTCAAATGACGCGCGGGGCGCGAGAGGTGAGCGCGTGATCGAGCTTGCGATCGGTGGCGCAGTGATCCTGTCGCTGGTATCTCTTGACCTCGCCCGTCGACGGTGGTTCGCGTGAATCGCTCGAGGAAGGCGAACCACTACGGGACTGTCTGCGAACGTCGAGCAGCCAAGCAGTACGGCCTTGACCTTGACCGGGCGAGCTGGCACGACGCGCGCTTTCAGAACGGAACGCCGGTCGAGATCAAATCGGCGATGTATCGACGAGCGGACGGCTCACCGGGACGCTTTCGAGTCTTTCGCAAGTACCATGACCGGCTCCGTGCAGCTGGCGGCTGGTATGCGTTTGTGGTCTATCAGCCGCGAGGGACGGGCCTTCAGGTGCGACAGATGAAGATGACTCGGGCGGATCGACTGCCGCTGTCAGCGTGGTACGGAGCGGGCGGCCACCGCGACTCGGAACAGACGAAGCTCGCGATCGAGGACGTCTTTTGATTTTGCAGGGTGGTTTCGAAGGCTTTCACCCCTGATTCGAGACGGTGAAACCCGGCTCCAGACGACTCTGGATAGGGTGAGAGTACAGAATCACCTCATTCGATCCCTGTTCTGGCAGCGCCGTCAGGCCCAAACTAGCTAGCTATGTCGCTCGCTCCGCTCGCTACTAGCTAGCTAGTAGTAGTTTCTCCCTAGATACCTCTAGTCTACCCCTGCTTTCAGCGCGGTCGTGTTCGGTCCTAGACTGGTTCCCGGTTGGGGCTGGATCGTTCTGACACCGATACCTTCGATCTAGCTGACGGCACTGTCAGCGCCTCCATGACGTTCTCGAAACACCTCCCGCGATCGTTCTTTCCAGTCTTTCGGAACGAACATCCGCCACTCTCCGTCCTTCTTCTTCAGCTTCACAACGTCTCTCGTGAGGGTTTTCGAGAGATCCATCACCCGCTTCACGATCTTCGATTCAATTCGCGTATCGGAGTAATCGGATTCGTGAGCCTGAAGGACGCGCCGCATTTCGCCAGCTGTGACGAGCCGACCACCACTGGCTGACCGCGAGTAGTCGCTCAGGTCCTTCCAGAAAAAGCGCGTGCGGCGCTGGGTGGGTTCAAGGACCTCTGAAGCGATGTGCTCAGGCGTTCGCACGAGATCGTAGATCGGCGGGTCTTCGGGTTCCGTGTCTACGGTCTCTCCTTCTTCGGGGTCAGATAGTGATTTGTCGATTCGAGTATGTAGGCCGCTAATGTTAGTGTAGAGGTCTGTATGAACCTGTTCTATCCGATTCCACAGCTGCTGGATATGGGCGACCGCCGCGTCTGCCTTCTGCTCGGCGTCTTTGCGCTTCTCGCGTTCCTCTTCGAGTTCGGATTCCAACTCTTCGATTCTCTCTTGCTGCTCCCTGTTTTCAGCTTCGAGCCGGTCAACCCGGTCGGCGAGATCGGTAACGATCTCTCGTAGATCGTTACTCATCGAGTATCACCTCCTTGGCGTCATGAACTCGCTGAAGTTCCTCAGCAGATCCGCCCCGATCCGGGTGGGTCTCCTTTACCCTCTTCTGCCACGCCTTCTTTACCTCTACCGGGGAAGCATCTGGTCCAACTCCAAGGGTTTCATGGGCAGGTGGCCCAGTAGAGACTGCATCGTTGCCGCTTGGAAGACGGAGTTTTTGATACTCGTTTTCAGCGGTGACGGTCCCGCGCTGTTCCTGCATCCGTGTCTCATGCAGGTAATGAAAGAGGTCTTGAGCGTTGTCACGCGGATTGTCCCATCGATCGCACGCAGCAGCCATCTGATCGCCCTCTTTCGTGAAATAGACAACAGCACCGGGATCTTCGAAACTCGCGTTCGCGTAAGGTTTGTTTGGGTTCTGCTTTTGATGGACCGCGCCACTGTCGAGTTGAACGTCAGTTACTCCGTCCCATGTCGCCAGCTCGTCGAGGATGTTCTGAAACGCTTGTGATCGAGTGACGCGAAAGTTACCGGGGTACGGCTCTCTCTCACTCTGCGGTGTTCGCGGGAACGCACTGGGCCAGTCGATATACTCGGATTGATCGCTCACTCCGACCACCCCCGACCGTACTCGATAGCCTCTGCTGATGGTGTGGTACTGTTCTCGAAAACAGGCAATTCTGTCCGCTTTACTTTTAAGTCGTATGGGGTCGGAGGGATTTGAACCCCCGATCGACTGATATCTCCGGTCGCGTCTCGGTACTCCAGAGGGTCGTCATCACGGCGCGATGATCAGTCGGCCGCTCAGTATATCAGTCTGGAGTTTCGTCACCGAACGCGCATACTGCCACCGTAGCGACAGTACATACCTCTGGAGTCAGTCGCCATGCCGGGCTTGGCCACGACCCCGTGCTCATGGGTACGCCCAAATGCCCTAAAGGGGTTTCGATTACTCGCGATCCGTCTCGTTCCACTCACAGTCCTGGCACTTATACCCGGTGACGAACTCGCTGACGCTCGGCATATACCCCACCTGTAGAACGTCCCCACCACAGTCGGGACACTCTTTATCAGTATCCTCGATCTCCGTCGCTTCCATCGGTTTCTCGCCCTCGATCAGCTCGGCGAGACGCACTGCGTTGACCATTCGTCCCTCGACAACGCGGTTCTGGCTCATACCAGTGCCAGACCAGCCGGCCACGTAAGCCCTCCGCCCTACATCCATCGGCGTCCTCTCGAACCGGGGTTGGATTCAGCATCGTGCTTATCCGTTCGACCAGCGTACCGCGCTTATGGTCGACGTGAGCGGTCATCTCGGAATGGCGCTGCTGGCGACGACGCCAATCTGGTTCGGCTACGGTCGCCGAGCCGCACTGACGTTCGTCGGTCTCGCGCTTCCGTTCGGTCTGCTCCCGGACATCGATCTCTACCTCCGTCGCGTCTTTCCGACGATCCATCACCACGGGGTCACCCACACTATCGTGGTCGTCGTCGGCGTCAGCCTCATTGTCGGCGTGCTCGTGGCCCCGACGCTCCTTCCGTACCTTCGCCAGCGTGGGTGGCTACCGGACGGGGAGATCGGGAACGAGTACGCGTTCGTCGTCGGCGCGTTCGCGATCGGCGGCCTCTCGCACCTGTTCGCCGATATGCTCTCGGCACCCGACATCTCCGAACCCATTGAACCGTTCTGGCCGATCGTCGTACAGCCGGTTTCGCTTGACGTGTTCTACTACAACGCCCCGTTGGCCAACTTCGGCCTACTGGCGGCCGGGATCGCCGCTCACCTCGTGCTGTGGCGGTGGCAGGCGTGAGCATGGGACCGCGCAGGCCGCCGCGCTACAGCCACGGTTCGCGTTCGGGTTCCGATCGATACCCCCGTTCGGACGCTGTCCGCTCTTCGATCCCCTCATCCGATGACGAGTTCGCAATCGAGTCATCAACCCCTTCGCTGGGATCGAATGCGAGGACGGCCGCAACGAGCAACACCGCAAGCGGGGCCTGCTCGAAGGTGATCCCCAACAGCGCGAGCGGAAGCACCCCGAGGGCGACTGCACTCCCGAACCGAAAGGAGTCGATGTCGAGGTTCCGGCGCAGCCACGGGCCTCCCAGTGCAACACAGAGCGCGAAGGCAACGCCGACGCCTGCGGCGGCAGTGGCTCGAAGGATCAGCCCGAGATCGGGGGTGAAGACCAGCTCCGCGCCCGAAAGATCGACGCTTGCGATGAAGCCAAGCCCGATGATCACACCCGGCGAGGGGAGGTACTCCCCGATCCGTGCGCTCGCGGTTTTGGCGGCGATGGCAGCGATCACCAGCGCGGCAAACCGTTCGAAGATCGCGAGATCCAGCACGCTCGCGATCGTCGGCGCGAGCGCGGCCTCGACCGCAGCAAGCGGCAGTAGCCCGGCTGCCACGAGCAGAACGATCTTCGCCTGCTCCCTCGGAGTGCCGTCCATCTCCGCGAGGATAACGGCCAAGACAGCGCTTCCGCCGAACACCAGCAGGCCGACCTGTAGGATCCCAGCCACGGAGTCGATCCCGCCCGCGAGGATCAGCGCGGGGAAGATCCCGTCAATCAGCGGGAGGAACATCACGATCGCGAGCAGCTTCGTCGGTCCTGAGACCGTTTCGCGGAGTCCAAGCGCCCGTTCCAACCGGAGTGCAATGGGATGCTGGGAGCTACTCATTGCGATAACGTAACAAACCGCGTGATCCCCGGTCGACAGCGCCCGATTGCAAGGGAGCGCGTTTGAACCCTATCAGGGTTGCGAACGCGGTGAAGGTAGATGTGGTGTCGAGTTCTGCAACTACTTGACTCACATTCCACCGGGTCGCGTTGATAGCGTCCATACCTAATACAACAATGATGATATTAATAAGCGTTGTGTGGGGGATGTCGTCACTCTACAGTACACACGCCGTATCAACAGTGTACAGATTCATTCAAACGACCACTAATCGGCGCGTTTGATTGAGCTTCGATCTATCAGAGAGATCGCCGACGGGCACTGAGTCGCCCGTCTCGCAACGCTTTTGGGTCGCCGTAGCAGACGGTTTATATGGCGAGTAACGCTTTCCTCGATAAGCTCGACGTGCCCGAGGCGCTCACCTTTGATGATGTGCTGCTTCGCCCCAAAGAGAGCCGCGTCGAACCCGACGACGCAGACCTTTCTACTCGGGTGTCGACGAACGTTTCCCTCAACGCGCCCGTGCTTTCGGCGGCGATGGACACCGTCACCGAGAGCGAGCTGGCGATCGAGATGGCACGACAGGGCGGACTCGGCGTCCTCCACCGAAACATGAACGTCGAGCGGATGATCGAATCGATCGAGCGCGTCAAGCGCGCCGACGAACTGATCATTCGGGATGTGGTGACCGCAAGTCCCGAACAGACGGTACAGGAGGTCGATCAGATGATGGAACACGAGGGCGTAAGCGGCGCGCCCGTCATCGACGAGAACGAGGAGGTTCTCGGAATCATCTCGGGGACGGATATCCGGCCCTACCTCGAAGTCGGCGAGCGCGACGCGGTGCGAGAGGCGATGACCGACGAGGTCATCACCGCACCCGAGGACGTCTCGGCGCGCGAGGCGCTCGAACTCATGTACGATCACAAGATCGAGCGCGTCCCCATCGTCGACGTGGACAATCACCTGCTGGGCCTCGTCACCATGCAGGGGATCCTCCAGCGCCGCGAGTACAGCGACGCGATCCACGACGCCGACGAACGCCTCCGTGTGGGCGTCGCGGTCGGTCCCTTCGAGGAGGAGCGCGCCGTCGCCGCCGACGAGGCCGGTGCGGACGTGCTGTTTATCGACTGCGCCCATGCCCACAACATGAACGTCATCGATAGCGCCCGCGCGATCGAAAGGACCGTCGAGGCCGATGTCGTCGTCGGAAACATTGGAACGCGCGAGGCCGCAGAAGCCATCGTCGACTTCGCGGACGGACTCAAGGTCGGAATCGGCCCCGGCTCGATCTGTACTACCCGCGTCGTCTCGGGTGCGGGCATGCCCCAGATCACCGCCGTCGCGGAGGTCGCGGACGTCGCCGCCCGACACGACGTGCCCGTGATCGCCGACGGCGGGATCCGGTACTCGGGCGACGCGATCAAATCCATCGCCGCCGGGGCTGACGCCGTGATGCTCGGTTCGTACTTCGCCGGTACGGACGAAGCGCCCGGTCGCGTCATCACGATGAACGGCAAGCGCTACAAACAGTACAGAGGAATGGGCTCCGTGGGAGCGATGCGCTCCGGTGGTGGCGAGCGCTACCTGAAGGACGAACCCGACGAGGAAGACGAGTACGTTCCTGAAGGGGTTGAGGCCGCTACGCCGTATAAAGGGAGTCTGGAGAGCGAGCTCCATCAGATGACCGGCGGGATGAAAAGCGGGATGGGCTACGTCGGTGCGGAGAGCATTCCTAATTTCAAGGAGCGTGCGGAGTTCGTGCGCGTCTCTTCTGCGGGCCAGGCGGAGGGTCACGCCCACGACGTGGTCATCACCGACGAAGCACCCAACTACAGCCCCACACAGGAGTAGGTGTACGACTCGTTTTGACTGGCTACGAAGTTCGAACCGATCATTTATCTACTTCTACTCGAATATTTTTCCATGAACCAAACGCTGTGGACTCGTTTTCTCATCGCGACTGTTCTGCTGATCATGGCTGGGTCCGCCATCGGCGCACTGGCACTCCCACCGGACCCGATCAGTCAGTTGCCCGGATTCGTTTTAGCTGTGGTTCTTGCGATCCCGTTGGCGTACTGGCTCGTCTACAGAGGTGGCTTGTCGAACCTGCAGAGTCAAATCCAGAACTAATCTCGAACGAGGTCTACTGTCACCAACCTCATGCGGACCGCGAACGAGCAACGCGAGTGAGCGGCTTCTTCGTGAGTGAAACGAACGAAGGCTCGTCACGGCTCCGCCGTGACGGTGTTTTTGGAGGAGATTTTTGCTCGGAGTGGTGGGGTCGCGGAGCCCGCGCCACCCCACGGGGCAAAA
>JADFQH010000005.1:23967-25673 GCA_022561895.1 Methanobacteriota archaeon
TCCCGACGAGTAAAAAGGTCCATCAGAACGTATAGCCGTACTCCTCTTGAAGGATATATGCCCCGGTTCCCCAGATGTAGTCCTCGCCGGGCCACCACGTTCGGGCGCTGTTCAGACCGCAGACCAGTACCTGTTCGTCGGGGTTTTCGGGATCTGGGGCGTAGGAGACCGAGCCGCTGTCGCCGTCGGTGAACTCCGCCTGATCGCCCCATTTGAGCTGACCCCGCTTACAGGGATCGCCGTAGACGCAGGTGATGCCGTCGATCGCCTGAATTTCTCCCGTAGTGTGGCCCGTCATCGCACCGATCTTGTGGATCTCCGCGCTACGGGCTTTGAGATCCGCCAGTCCGAGTCGGGTGAACTGACCGGCGACCTGCCTCGGAGCCGCGCCATCGACGGCGTGTGCAGGGGTGAAATCGCTCGTCGGGGAGATAAGTGAAAAGTCCTCGTTACGATAGCGTTTTGCGACCTCGCCGATCTCGACACGCTGGCCGTTGCCGACGAGTGTGAGCTCGGTGCTCTCGGTGTCGGCATACAGGTGATCCGCCGTTGCGAAAAACGTCGTCTCGGTTTCGGGATCATGGAGTCCGGGTGTGAGCGTCGCGATCCCCTCCGTCTCGCCGCAGGCCACACCGCCGGGGACCGAAAACCCGCTTTCGAGATCGAACTGCCTCGCGGGTTCGAGATCCGGGCCGTCGCTACCGGCAGCCTCCTCGATGATCGATCCCTCGATCGGCGTCTCATCGAGCAGTTCTTGGACCTGGGAAACGATGGACTCCGAGGTGACACCGATCGAAATCGAGGAACGTTCCGCCTCATCTCCCGGAACGACAGCCGCGTTGAGCACGCCCTCGATACCACCCAGATCGATGGTATTGTAGCTCGACAGCGCCGCTCGCAAGTCGTTGTACCAGTCCGCAGAAACGGTTTTAGTTCGCGGCGAAATCGAGCTCGGATCGTCGGGATCGCCACGAGCATACGCGTAGGTGATCGAAACGTCGCCATCGGCCACTGCCGGAAGCTCGCGTCCCGAGAGATTGCTGGCGCTCGCGAGACCGATCCCCGAAGCTCCGAGCGTCTTGACGAACCGTCGTCGGCTGATCCGAGACGACTCGCTGTCAGCGCGTAGCTCTCCCTCGTTCATCTGGCTCCCCTTCCAACGACTCTGCATAGGACCTCCGGGTACTTTAGTCGATCTGCTTGCGTGCTGCTACCGCTCACAGTTTATGCCACTGGGTCCCGTTCGACAGGTGATGGACCACGAAATCGAGTCACTGATCGCCGACGCGCCACTCTCAGCACATCTCGCGACCACGGTAGCGGATCGCCCGCACGTCGCACCGGTCTGGTACGACTACGATGACGGGTATCTCCGCGTGCTCACCGGCGGGAAGAAGCTGCGGAACATCGATCGAAACCCACAGGTCGCCGTCTCGATCGAGCAGGCACCTCGTGGCGCGCTCCAGGATTCCCAACACCTCGATCGCCTCATCGGCGCCGGCGAATTCGATGGTCCCCCCGTCCAGGCGGTCCATGAAGTACTCCAGCTCGACCCTCAGCGGCAGGGCCGCCTCGTGCGGGATCACTTCGGTCGGACCCTCGCGGGCCACCGGTTCGCCGTGCGACCAGTCGATCCCCTTCTCGTAGAAGAGAATCCGCTTCTCGTCGGCCGAGTCTTCGTAGGACAGCATGCCCTTGGAGCCGAT
>JADFQH010000198.1 GCA_022561895.1 Methanobacteriota archaeon
ATGTTGGGATTCGTCCTCGCCGCGGCGTTCATCCTCACCGAAAGCCTGCTCGTGGTCGTCGTTGCACATTACCTCGTGAACGCCCTCGAATTCGTTGTTCACGAAGGGTTCGGGATCGAGTGGATTTAGCGGGACCGCGAGCGAACGGATATGAGCGAGCGGCGTTTTTAGTGCAGGTTTTTGCGAGAAGCGGTGCCCGCAGCACGCTGAAAGCGTGCGAGGACACCCGACGAGTAAAAAAGTGCGCGCTGGAGTTCGTTGTTCACGAAGGGTTCGGGATCGAGTGGATTTAGCGGGACCGCGAGCGCGAATCAGTCTGTCCGTGCGACATCACCCCGCGAGGTCCCGTCGTAGCTCCCGCGTGCGGACGGGTCGATATCGAATTCGAAGATAGATTTCGGGATGGAGACGGTAACGCAGGTGTTCGGGATATCGACGATCCCGGCGATGCGCGATTCGATCGGTGCGGTTCCAAGGATCATATACGCCTGTTCGCCGGTGTAGCCGAACCCTTTCAGATACTCGATGGCATCGAGACACGCACGGCGGTGGGCAACGTGCGCATCGAGGTAGTGCTGTGTGCCGTGCTCGTCGACCGAGTAGCCCTCGAAGACGAGATAGTCCGAATAGGTCGGGCCCATATGGCCGGGTTCGAAGATCGGGTGATCGACGCCTAGCTTCTCGACCCCGTTTTCGATCACCTCGACTTCGAGATCGAGATAGCCGGGCATCTCGATCGCCCCACAGAACGTGATCTCGCCGTCGCCCTGTGAGAAGTGGATATCCCCCATCGAGAGCTTCGCCCCCTCGACGAACACCGGGAAGTACACCCGTGAACCGAGCGAGAGATCCTTGATGTCGCAGTTGCCGCCGTTTTCCCGTGGCGGCACCGTCCGCGCGCCCTCGCTTGCAACACGTTCTGCGTCCTCGCCAGCGAGATTGCCCACGAGCGCCTCGTTTTCGTTCGGCGGGAGGGCGTTCGGGGGCACGTCTTCACCAGTTGGATGATTCGGCACCTCGGCCGAATCCGTATCTGCGAGCGCGCGTTCGCGCTCGTTCCACTGTTCGAGCAGTTCCTGCGAGGGGGCGGTCCCGATCAGTCCGGGATGAATCATCCCCTCGAAGCGGACGCCCGGAACGTGGCGCGAGGTAGCGTAGACGCCGTCGAGCGACCAGATCGACTTACAGGCATCGGGATAGTGGGCGGTGAGAAACCCGCCGCCGTTCTCCTGAGCGAAGATGCCGTTGTACCCCCATTCGTGACCGTAGATCGTTCCGATATCGAGGATATCCACGGCAATAATGTCTCCCGGTTTGGCACCCTCAACGTGGATCGGACCGCTCAGATGGTGGTTGCGATCGAGATCCATGTCCCGGATGTCGTTTGCCGTGTCACTGTCTTCGACCTGCCCGCCGGTCCAGTCGATACACTCGACACGGAACGGCTCGCCCGGTTCGACGTTCGCCACCGCCGGAATGTCCGGGTGCCAGCGGTTGTGGAGCGGCTGTGGCTGGTCGTTCGTCGGTGCATCGAGATCGACCGTAACGGCTGTTCGTACCATGACCTATGGGAACTATCCACAGTATCCTACAAATAGATACTGTCCTTTCGGAGTAGAGACAGTACCAGCTATTCGGCCGATTCGATCGAGCGCAATCGACGAGCGAGAGCGGCGGGAAGCGCACTCGGTCCATCGACGATTCGGTGATCGGGGATCAAGATCGGGACCGGATTCGATTCGAGGGCGGTCCGAACGGCGTCTTCGTCCTCCTCAGCGAGTCCCGGTGTTCTTCGGGTGAGTGTCGCCGTATCGCTCGTTTCACCGTAGGGGATCTCCCGGACTTCCTCTAAGACCGCCCGCTGGTCCGTGGGCACCGTGAGAGCGATCGGTACGTCCTCGAACTCGTCGGGCTCGCCCGCAACGTACCGCTCGATTCGGTCGAGCAGGTCGTGACTCCCCGTTGGCCCCTCAGGGATGGTCTCGGGAACGGAGAGGCTAATCACTCGTCCCGAGGCGATCCCGATCTGGACAATCCACTCGAACTCGTTGATCTCGCGGGCGTAGATCCCCGTGTCGCTTTCGTCCATACAGTGGGAAGGACGGAGCCTGACTTCAACCCCATGACGCAAGCCTTATGTACAAATAAGTCCGTTGTTGTACAACAATGAACTCTATCGAGGGGGTCGCACCGGCCGTCGAATCGATCCTCCGGGCAGCACACGAGCGCGAAGGGGGCGAGGAGCGGCTCACGGTCGAGGCGCGGTCGTTTCCCGAGGCGGTTTCAGGGATCGAAGGCGATGGACGGACGCCGGTGATCGCGGAGGTGAAGCCGACGAGTCCGACCACGGCCGATGTTCGAGACGATGATCCCGTCGAGTTGGCTCGTGAGATGGTTGCCGGCGGGGCGGCGGCGATCTCGGTGCTTACCGAGCCCAACCATTTCGGTGGGTCGCCAGAAACCGTAGAGCGGGTGCGCGAGGCCGTTGAGGTTCCGGTGCTCCGGAAGGATTTCGTGGTCCGTGAGTCACAGATGGATGTCATCGAGGCCGATCTCCTCTTGCTGATCGCCCGGTTTGTAGAGGGTTTGGAAGGACTGGTGAGCGCAGCGAAGGATCGTGGGTTTCAGCCCCTCGTCGAGGTCCACACGCGCGAGGAGCTAGAAGAAGCACTCGAAGCGGGCGCGGAGATCATCGGGATCAACAACCGCGACCTCGGGAAGTTGGAGGTTGATCTCGGTACGTTTGAACGGGTCGCGGCCGAAGCGCCCGAGGACGTGCTGTTGATCGCTGAAAGTGGGATACGCAGTCGAGAAGACGCTCGGCGGATGCGTGAGGCGGGTGCGGACGCGCTGTTGATCGGCACTGCCATCATGGACGGAAATGTAAGGAATAACACCGAGGAGTTCACCAACACATGAGTACGGATACGAACACGAAGTTCGGACGCTACGGCGGACAGTACGTTCCGGAGGCACTGATGCCGGCAATCGAGGAGCTAGAGGAGGCCTATCAGCGATACGTCCTCGGAAACGAAGCGGGGTTCATGGACGATTTCCGAGAGCGACTCCGGGATTTCGGCGGGCGGCCCACGCCGCTCCAGCGTGCAGAGCAACTGAGCGAGCGTTATGATTCGGAGATCTATCTCAAACGTGAGGATCTGCTGCACGGGGGTGCCCACAAGCTGAACAACGCCCTCGGACAGGTGCTGCTCGCGAAGTACATGGGCAAAGAGCGGATCATCGCCGAAACGGGGGCTGGCCAGCACGGCACCGCGACCGCGATGGCCTGTGCCCATTTGGGAATGGACTGCGAGATCTACATGGGCGAGCGCGATATCAACCGCCAGCGGCCCAACGTCTTCCGGATGCGGTTGAACGGTGCCGAGGTCAACCCGGTCACGACGGGGCGAGGCACCCTGAAGGAAGCCATCTCGGAGACGATGCGCGACTGGGCGACCTCAGTCGAGGACACCCACTACGTGATCGGCTCCGTTGTGGGTCCCCACCCGTTCCCGCGGATGGTCCGGGATTTCCAGAGCGTTATCGGCGAGGAGGCCCGCGAGCAGATAGAAGAGAAAGCGAGGCGGCTCCCCGACAGCGTGCTCGCGTGTGCGGGCGGCGGCTCAAACACGATGGGGGCGTTCCACGAGTTCGTCCCCCAAGAGGGGGTAGGATTGTACGCCGTCGAGGCAGGCGGAAGTAGTTTAGAGGTCGACGAAGAGGGCGGGGTCGCACCCAACTCCGCGTCGCTTTCGACCGGATCGGAGGGTGTACTCCACGGCGCGCGCACGAAGCTCCTACAGGACAGGGACGGCCAGATCATGGAGTCTCATTCCGTTTCATCGGGACTCGATTATGCAGGGGTTGGTCCCGAGCTCGCCCACCTCGTCGACGAGGGGCGAGTTGTCCCGGTAAACGTCGACGACGACGGAGCGCTCGAAGCGTTTCACCGACTGTCTCAACTGGAGGGAGTGATTCCCGCACTGGAGACCGCCCACGCGTTTGCTTATCTAGAGAACGAACACGAGAACCTCGGCGACTGTGTGATCGTCAACGTCTCCGGGCGGGGCGATAAGGACTTGGAGTCCGTGATCGAGGAGACCGCCGAGCGCGAGATCGATATCGCACCCGATATGGATGTTTTCAGTGGAGGTGGATTATGAGCGCGAGTCGGATCGCAGAAGCCTTCGCCAACGGACCGGCGTTCATCCCGTATCTCGCGGCGGGCGATCCCGACGTGGAGTCCACGAAGGAGTACGTCCGCGCGCTGGTTCGGGGCGGCGCGGATATCGTCGAACTCGGACTTCCGTTCTCGGAACCGATCGCAGAGGGCTCGACCATCCAGAACGCGATCGTTCGCTCGCTTTCGGGCGGGATGACCCCCGAGAGCTACTTCGAACTCGTGGCTGATCTCGATATCGACGTGCCTGTCGTCTGCATGACCTACTACAATCTGATCTATCAATTCGGGGATGAAGAAGGTCCCGAGCCGTTCGTCCGACGCGCTGCGGCGGTCGGAATCGACGGCTTTGTGGTGCCCGATCTACCCGCCGAGGAGAGCGGACCCCTCAGAGAGGCCTGCGACGCCCACGGGCTGGATCTGGTGTTCATCGTCGCGCCGACCACACGGGGCGAGCGCCTCGAACGAATTATGGAGCAGGTCTCGGGCTACGTCTACGTGCAGGCCCGGCTGGGGACGACCGGCGCGCGCACGGACGTGAGCGACCAGACCGACACGAGCCTCGGACGCCTCCGGGAGTGGGACGTGCCAAAGGCGGTGGGCTTCGGGATCAGCGAGCGCGAGCACGCCGAACGAATCGTCGGGGGCGGCGCGGACGGGATCATCGTCGGCTCTGCCCTCGTGAATATCGTTGCCGAGGGGACCTCGGCCGGCTCTGTGACGAGGGCGCAGAACGTCGCCGAGGGCAGTAGTACAGAAACCGTCGCCGAGCGCCTCGAATCGAAAGCCCGCGAACTGAAGGAGGGCGCACTCGCGGGGAGGGAGAATCGACCGCAACCGGAACGTCCATAACCGCTCCATGCCGGAGTGTCTCATACTATGAATGCAGGATTCGACGCACGACTGGAGCGGATCAGTACCGACGGAACGTACCTCATCATCCCGATGGATCACGGGATCACGATGGGGGCCGTAAAGGGCCTGAAGGAGATCGAGAAAACGATCGGCGCGGTGACGCGCGGCGGCGCGGACTGCGTACTGACCCAGAAGGGGATCGCCCCGCGGGTCCACCCCAACACGAACAGTGCGGGCTACGTCGTCCACGTCAACGGCTCGACGACTATTGGGCCGGACGAAAACGACAAGCGTGTGACCTGTACCATCGAGGAGGCCATCCGCGCGGGCGCGGACGCCGTCTCCTTTCATATCAACGTCGGCTCGGACTACGAGCCCAAACAGATCGAGGATCTCGCCGAGCTGACCGGGAAAGCGGAACGTTTCGCCATACCCGTTCTGGCAATGGCCTACGCGCGCGGGCCGGGGATCGACAGTAGCGATCCCGAGGCGCTCGGCCACGCCGTTCGGCTCGCAGAAGAGCTGGGTGCGGACATCGTCAAGACGGGCTACTCGGGTGACGCCGAAAGCTTCCAGCACGTGATCGAATCGACCCGCCTTCCGGTGGTGATCGCCGGCGGGGCGCGAGGTTCGGACAGGAACACGATCGAGAAGGTCCGCGGCGCGCGGGATGCCGGCGGCGCGGGCATCTCGATGGGGCGATCGATCTTCCAGCACGACGACCCCGAGGCGATCACCAGCGCCGTCTCGGCGGTCATCCACGAGGACGCGAGCGTCGACGAAGCACTCGACGAGGCGGGGCTAGCCGTCGAGGCGTAAGCCGGCCCAACCCCTTTCTCAGTTCCCGTTGGACGCCCCCT
>JADFQH010000199.1:0-3678 GCA_022561895.1 Methanobacteriota archaeon
GTCCTCACCTCCGGGCGACGGTCGTAGACCTTCCCACAGTGACCCCGATCACCCAACGTTTGGTATCGGAGGCGGGTGTGGCTGACCGGGTCGAGGTGGTGGCAGCCGATGTCGTCAACGGGACACTGGAGGGTTCCTTCGACGTAGCGGTAATAAGTAAGTTCCTTCCGGTGATATCGCGGGACCAGGCAGGACGCGCTTTGAAGAACGTCAGCCAGGCCATGGAGCCAGGAGGCACGCTATACATAGAGGACGTTGGAACCCTCGACGACTCGCGTCTGGGTCCGTCTGCGACAGTCCGGCAAAACCTGTGGTTCATCAACGTGTTCGACCAGGGACAGGCCAGGACCGAACAAGAGCACAAGGAATGGCTAACCGACGCAGGCTTCGAGGGGATTGAGCGGATCACGTTTCCGGATGGAGACAGCATCACGGTGTCTCGAAAGTCAGTATAGAAAATTCGAAATCTTTCCACATGGAATAAGAACGACTTGATTCGCCGAGCGCGACCTCGGGAAGCATGAGCACGGCGGCGATGGCCCACCAACAGAGGAGAATCGCGCCGATGACGAACCCATCGGCGAGAAGATCGCTGAACGAAAGCTCGGACATACCTGTTGATACAGTAACCGGATACAAAACCGCTGTGTCCGGCGCGGTCGTGACGGAATCGGTGGCTACTTCCCGTTCAGGCGGGTCGAAAACGGTATGCACCGACGGGGGTTTCTCGCTGTAGCTAGCGCAACTGGTGCGAGCGCCGCACTCATCGCTGGCTGTACCGACGCCGGTGAGGAAGCAGAAGCCATCGAAGAGGAGCTGAACGAAAACGAAGGTGAAGAGGATGATGGGGACGAGGACGATTCCGAAAGCGAAAACGAGGGCGAAGAGGACGAGTCCGACGTGGACGAAGAGGAGTAACAGTTCGGAGCGTCCGCCAACTGAACGGTTTTTTACCACTCGGCTTCCCACGTCCGGACAATGACCGATGCGCACGACTACGAGGAGCTAGGGCTGGTTGCCGGTCTCGAAATTCACCAGCAGCTCGACACCGCGAGTAAACTCTTCTGTGCCTGCCCGACGAGACGGCGCAGTCCCGAGGAATCGACCCACAGCTTCACCCGATTTTTGCATCCGACGAAAAGCGAACTGGGGGAGCTCGATCAGGCCGCCGTCGAGGAGAGCCGGGTCGAACGCGAATTCGAGTATCTCGCCTACGATTCGACCTGTCTCGTCGAAGCCGACGACGAACCGCCCCACCGACTCGACGAAGAGGCCCTCGATGTCACGCTCGAAATCGCCCAACTGCTTGATTCGGAGCCAGTGGATCAAGCCCATGTCATGCGAAAGATCGTCGTCGACGGTTCCAACACGTCGGGCTTTCAGCGCTCCTCGCTGATCGCCACCGATGGCGAGATCCAAACTAGCGAGGGTCCCGTGGGTATCGAGGATCTCCTGCTCGAAGAAGAGAGTGCCCAGCGGATCGAGGAGACCGAAAGGGGCGTGCGCTGGAGCCTCGATCGACTGGGTATCCCGCTCGTGGAGATCGGGACGAGTCCCGACATTCGCTCGCCGGAACAGGCCCGCGAGGCCGCCCAGCGGATCGGCATGCTGCTTCGCTCGACTGGAACGGTCAAACGAGGGCTCGGAACCATCCGCCAGGACGTGAACGTCTCGATCGCCGAAGGCGCGCGCGTCGAAATGAAGGGCGTCCAGAGCTTAGCGGAGATCGACGATCTCGTCCGCGGCGAGGTCGGCCGGCAGGTCGCGCTGCTGGAGATCGTTGAGGAACTCACTGAGCGCGAGGCGAGCGTGGGCGATCCAGTCGACGTCAGCGCGGTCTTCGAGGACACCGACAGCGGGGTTATCGGTGGGGCACTGGGTTCGGGCGGGTCGGTGATGGCCGTCCCGCTCTACGGGTTTGCAGGTCTGGTTGGCCGGGAGATCCAGCCCGATCGGCGACTCGGCACTGAACTCTCGGATCACGCGAAACGCCACGGCGCGGGCGGGATCTTCCACACCGACGAACTGCCGGCCTACGGCGTTACCGAGGGTGAGGTTTCGGCGCTGCGCGAGGCGGTGGGGGCGGACGAGGCGCGACGCGCCTCGGAAGACGCGAGCGGCGGTCAGCCGCGAGCGGGCGAGAACGACGCCGTTGCCATCGTTGCTGACAGCATCTCGACCGCCCGCTCGGCCATCGCCGCGGTCGCCGCTCGCGCCGAAGTCGCTCTTTCGGGAGTTCCCGAGGAGACTCGCGGCGCGAACGAGGATAGTACGTCTAGATATCTTCGCCCGCTGCCGGGTGCGGCACGGATGTACCCGGAAACGGACGTTCCTCCCGTCGAGCCGGACCCGAGCGAGGTCGAAACCCCCGAACTGCTGACCGAAAAGGTCGAACGCTACCAGTCGGAGTACGACATAGACGCCGGACTCGCAGAACAGGTCGCCTACGGCCGGCGCATGCCCCTGTTCGAGCGAGTCGTAGTCGAGGGTGTGGATCCAACGCTCGCGGCGGGCACGCTCGAATCCACGCTGACCGAACTGCGCCGCGACGATGTACCTGTCGAGAACCTACGCGACGACCACCTCGCGGGAACGCTCGCGCTCGCGCGCGACGGCGACTTACCTAAAGGAAGCCTCGGCGATCTCCTCATCGTGCTCGCCGAGTCGCCGGAGCTCACCCCGAAAGAGGCGCTCGAAGCGGAGGATCTCGGCGGTGCGTCGGGCGACGAAGTCGAAAAAGCCGTCCGCGAGGTGGTCGAGCGAAACTCCGAGCAAGTCAAAGCGGAGGGGATGGCCGCCTTCTCGGGACTCATGGGCGAGGCGATGGGCGCGCTGCAAGGAAAAGCCGACGGCGAGGCGGTCAGCGCAGCTCTACGGGAAGAGATCCAGCAGCGGGCCTGAGTTGGCGTTCTGCGGCGCGAGTTGGCACGTGAGTCGTTTCCGCCGCGCTGAATGAGACTGTCCGGCGAGTCCGTATAACAGAATACCGACATTTTATATTCTTATAGTAATAATAATTATATATGGATCGACGACAGCTCCTCCAAGCGGGGTTCGGAACGGCTGGCTGCGTCCTCGTAAGCGGCTGTCTCGGAAGCGTAGTACGATCCGAGGACGAACCGATCGGAGGGATCGAACACCAGGACCGGGAGCTACGTGTTTTTGTTCGTCCGGTGATACTGTCGAGTCATGAAGCAGTACCCGAAGGTCCCACGATACGACCATCCGGCCATCCCCAATGAATTCTATGACGAGGGGACGCTCTGGCTGACCGAGAAGATGGACGGGAGCAACTTTCGGTTCTGCCTGTACGAGGATCGGTTTGCCGACTTGTATCCGGAGGCCCTTCGTGCGACCGGCGCGGACGACGGCGACCTCGTTTTCGGGACGAAACGCGCGATTCGCGGCGTTCTCCCCGCGGGCGAGATCGATGGCAGTGAGGTCGACGGCAACCTCCGCAGAGCGATCCGCCACCTTCGAACCGTCGTCGATCGAGCCGAGATCAGAGCGGCTCACGACGAGTACGGCCCGCTCACGTTTTTCGCCGAAAACATGGTGTTGCACACGATCGATTACGACTACGCAGAACGCCCGCCACCGCCGCTTTTGGGTTTCGACGTATACGCCCCCGAGACCGACCCACGGGAGACGATCCCGCCCGATCCCTATGCCGAGCGC
>JADFQH010000199.1:3688-5885 GCA_022561895.1 Methanobacteriota archaeon
TTCTGTCCGCGGATCTCGTCTTCGGAGACGATGGACTCTTCTCCCGAATCGGACTCGACACCGTTTCAATCATCGAACAGGATCTTCCGGCCAGCGAGTTCGATCCGACGATCTACGAGGTCCCTCGATCGACCTGGACCGACGACGTTGCGGAGGGCGTTATCGTCCGCAAGGACAGCGAGTGCCGACGGACGAAACTCGTGACGAACGAGTTTAACGAGCTGAATCGAACGCGATGGGGCGGGCATGCCAGCGATGTGGAAGGGACGGAGCGCTTTGTCGCGACCTTCTGTACGAACGCGCGGGTCAGAAAGACAGTCCAGAAAATGATCGTCGAGGAAGGATACGAGTTCTCGAAGGCCATCATCGAGGATCTCTACCCTCGTGTCGTCGAGGACATCTGGGCCGAGGAGTGGCGAACGATCATGGAGCTCGACTTCGAGTTCGTCCCAAGAGAGGTGTATCCGCTCGTCGCAAAGCGCTGTGTCGCGGTCGTCGAGATGATGGAGACGAACGCTCGACTGAACGACGCCCCACCCGAGGATCTCTGGCGCGATCTCGATTGAGCTATAGTAGTCGTTGAAACTGGTTGCACACCGCCTGCATGCTGCGGCCAGCGCTCCCGGCGCTGGCCGCGACTCCGCACATGGGTGTGTATTGACTTTCAACGACCACTATATCGCTCCTGCGTTGCGCGCTCTATCACCCGCAGAACGCCGTGCAGCGTCGTGATCTCTCGTCCCGTCGGGTGTGCGCGCCCGACCAGTCGCCGAACCAGTCGCATCGTCTTTGCGCGCTTTTCCTCCGGGTAGGAAACGGCTCCGAGCATTGCATCGAATCGCTCGTAGAACCGCTCGATCTCGGGTTCAATGGCGCGTTCTCGCTCCACATCGGGGAGCTGTGATTCATCCATCGTAAGCTCGCGGAGTTCGTAGAGCGCGATCGTCGCGGCCTGCCCGAGGTTCAAGACGGGATACTCCGCGCTCGCGGGGATCGCGCAGATCTGATCGATCCGCGCGAGCTCCTCGTTCGTCAGCCCGACGCGCTCGCGCCCAAAGACGAGCGCCACGTCAGTTTCAATTTCCGCGAGATCGTCCGCGAGTTCTTCAGGCGTGCGAAACGGAAAGCGGACGTGTCGTCTGGCGTCCTCGTTGGTCGTTGCGGTAAAACCGATGGTGTGGTAGTTCTCGACGATCTCCTCGAAGCTCACCTCTTCTGCGTTTGGGAGGATATCCTCGCGGGCCTGTCCGGCAAAGCCGTAGGCCTCGCCATCGCGATGAAGCTCGGGCGGGTCGACGAGTTTGAGGTCCGAAACGCCGAAGTTCTTCATCGCGCGGGCGATCGTGCCGATGTTTCCCGGTGTCTCCGCACCGACGACGACGACCGAAATCACTTCGATGGGTACTCCTGTGAGATGTCGAACTCCCGGAGATCGATCTTCTTTCCATCCTCCGGCGAGTCGACCTTCATCGCCTCGAAATCCACCTCGCTCGGTTCGGGGACGTTCTCCGGATCGGTATCGACGTGTTCGATCCCCTCGTAGTTGCCCGGCGCGCGCCCGCCGTCCGCGAACCACTCGTGAAAGGCGTCTTTCAGCTCGTCCTCGCCCATATACTCCTCGCCACCCTCATCGCGGAACCAGTAGAGAAAATCGGGTTCGTGTTCGTCACAGAGAAGTACTTCCGAACGGGGTTCGCCGTACACTGCATCGGCGACGTTACATTCGTTGAGATTCCCGTCGCCGTGGATCAGCCAACAGGCTTGGCATGGCGAGGTAACCAGTAGTTCGAGGCGCGTGAGTCGAAGGCGCGCTTCCTCGGGAATCTCCCCGAGATCCTTGAACTCGCCGTTGCTGTCGAACACCTCCCCTTCCTCGAATCGCCAGCCGCGAAGCCCGATACTCACCTTGCCCATACGGGCTCTACCGGCGCGGTCGGTAAAAACCGCGTGGATAGCGAATCGGTTCGCCGCGAGGCTCCGAGGCGAACCGCACCGCCTATCCGCGCTCCCTCCTACCCTCGAACATGCAGAACGTTGAGGCCGCCGGATTGGGAATCGGCGACGATCATCCCCCGAGGATCATGGGCGTCTTAAATGTGAGCGAGGAGTCGCCCTACGACCCGAGTGTGTTTTCCGACCCTGGCGACGCCGCGGAGTACGTCGAGCGCGAACTGATCGACGAGGGCGCGGATATCGT
>JADFQH010000200.1 GCA_022561895.1 Methanobacteriota archaeon
GGGCCGAGCTCCTGCAAAAGGCGGCGCAGCAGGTCTTCCCGAGAGACCTCCCGCGCTGCGGCCGCGTTCAGGCTAGTTGCCGTGGCGGAAAGCTCCCCCAATGCTTCCGGGTCCAGCGTAACGTTCACGCCAATACCCAGCACGGCATAACGGACCTCTTCCCCCGAGATGACACTTTCCACCAGGATGCCCGCTACCTTTTTCCCACCGATCAGCACATCGTTGGGCCACTTGATTCGAGGCTGGAGCCCGGTGGTCTTGGCAATGGCACGGACCACCGCCACGCCGGCCAGTGGGCTCAGCAGAGGCAGCGCCTCAAGGGTGGGATAGAATACCACCGAAAAATAGAGATTGCCGGGTTGGGATACCCAGGTTCTGCCGAACCGGCCCCGGCTGGCCTGCTGGGTCTCGGCCCGGCCGCGACTAACGCTAGTGCCCAAGAGAGCGTCGATACCGCGTTCATGAACGTCCGGGTACAGGAGGCACTACACGCGTGGGAGCGGGGCTATCGGGGGCGAGCCGACCGAACCCTCGCACTGACCGACTCGGGGACGGATTCGCGTCACCCGGATCTCGGGCCGTGGAGCGGCGTCACCGCGAGTACTGAAAACGGTTTTGAGACCGACGGCAACCCGCTTGCGGGCACGGGTGGGAACGTCGGGTCGAACACTCCCAAACTACTGGGCTGGCACAACGACAACACCCGTTTTGGTGGGTTCAGCCAGCCACGCGACGAGAACTCCCACGGCACACACGTCGCCTCGATCATGGCCGGATCGGGACGCGCAAGCGCCATCGACCCCAATAGGTACAGCGAAGACGAACCACGCACAACGCTCGTTCTCGGCGACACGCTGAGTTACGAGGTCGAGGCCGAAGAGGGAACCGGCGTCTTCGGAAGCGTCTACGGCGACGCGATCGAGGTGTTCATCGAGGGACCCGACGGCGAGGAACTCGCACGCGCGGCGGGTGCGAGCGGCCTGAGCGAGGAGACCTTCCAGAACAACATCGCAGAGACGCCCACCGTCCACGAGGAGGGCGAAGCGATCTATACTGTTCACGTCACCGCCCTCGAAGGCGAACTCGTCTCTACAGGAAGAGTCGAGCGCCTCGCGGTCGGTGCGTTCATCCATCCCGAGGACACCGCCGGGGATCGCACCAGCGACGGCGACCTCTCGCTGCACGCGGGGATGGCCCCCAATACGGGGATCGTGAGCCTCACCGATCTGGGGACCGCGACGGCGGATCTGGGCGATCACGCCGAGGCGTTCGCCGAGACGTTCAACACCCGCGCGGTGAACATGTCGTGGGGCTTCGTCGGCGGCCTTCCGCTTGGAGCGGCTGGCGGCGTCCTCGATGGGACCGTTGACGACATCGAGAACATCGCCGGGGCAGGAATACTGTCGGTGGCGGCGGCAGGCAACGACGCGACACCTGCAAGCGGTAACGGCGCACCCGCGGTCGCAAGCGAGGCGATCTCCGTGGTTGCGACCGACCCCAACGACGGCATCGCCTCTTACTCCAGTGGCGGAGTTGCAGGAATCGACCAGTCCGGCGAGCCGTACATGAAACCCGACGTGACCGCACCCGGTGGCGAGGTAACTGTACTGGATATCGCCGCGCTGACCGGCGACCCTGAGGATGAAGTCACGACCGAACAGCCCGAGTCGGCCGCGGCCGAAGCCGACTTGGAGGAGTGGTCCTACAACGATTCGGATCTCGTACCCAAAACCGAGTTCAGCTCTTCAATAACTGGTGACGCCGACTACGAGATCGACCTCGCGGACGAGGTGACGGACGCGCTCAGCCTCGATTCCGAGCTCGTCTCCTCGCTTTCGCGCGGTGGGTTCCGCGAGGGCGACGGTCGGGACGGCGTACGCGATTATACGGGCAAGGCGGGAACCTCGATGGCCGCCCCGAGCGTCTGTGGTGCGGCCGGGCTGGTCGCCGACGCGATGGAAGAGGACGCTCCCGGCGCAATTTCGCTCCCGGAACCGAGTAACACGAACTACGAGGACGTGCTTCGCCTGAAGCAGGTGATCCTTGCGACCGCAAGCGAAACCGCACTGACCGCCGCGCCGTATCACGCCGCGAAAGCCCCGATCTACACCTTTGGCGGGCGCGACCAGTACGAAGGATTCGGTCGAATGAACGTCGGACCAGCCATCGACGCTGTCACCCGCGACATCACGGAGTCGTCTATTTCAGGTATTGTCGGACTCGACGTTCCACGAGACGAGCGTGCGGTCGCCGGATTCGTCTCGACCACCGAACCGGGCGAGTTCGAAGCCGACCTCGCCTTCAGCAACTACGGCGGATCGAACTCGGGGGCGACGCGGGGCGACCCACACCTCGATCTCTTTGTGTACGACGCACAGCAGCCCGACCCGCTGACTGGCGAGCCAACGGTCGTCACGAAGGACGCTGGGATCACCGGCGACGCCAACGTCTCGTGGAGCGTTTCGCCCGGTGATCTCGACGAGAGCGATGGCGAGCGCGTCTTTTACGTCGTCGCCAAACTCGTGAACGTGCCGGGTGTCGTCAACGGCTTCGACGTGCAGGCCCATCTCGATCTAGGTACAGAATTCGACGCCGCGGGACTGATCGTCGAGGGCACACGCGAGGATTCGGGGAGCGTCTTCACCGGCGGCCAGACGAATAGGACAGAGCTCGACGTGGAGGTACTCAATCCCGAGGGACAGGAGGTTATCGTTCGGGACACCGTTCCACAAGGATGGGAGGTCGACGAGGACAACGGCGATGTGGAGGCGACGACACCAGCGTTCGGCGGCGGTACGCACGTCTACTTCGGACTTGACGATCCGCAGGACGCCTACGAAGCGCTGACCCATTTCGCAGAAGCTCCCGACAGCGTCGATGAATCGGATCGCTATACGTTCGGACCCGTTGCAGTCTCGACCGAGACGGACGACGACGGCACGCTCAGTAGTCGAGAGTGGGTCGACGTGAGTGGGACCGAGCGGACAGTGACGGTCGCGGCACAGGAGACGTAGATTCATGGCAGACCATACACCACAGAACGCGAACAGACGGCGCTTCCTGAAGCTCGCTGGTGCGGCCGGGGTCGCGGGGGCACTCCCTGGAACGGCCGCTGCCGATCCCGTCGCGGACGCACTCGATACGGGTACAGAAAGTCTACAGGAGGCGCTCGTGGTCTTCGAGGAGAACGACGATACTGCGCTGCTTGAGAATCTCGACCTCTCGGAGGGCTACTACGGCTTCGAAGTGCTGCCGATCGCCTTTACCCGGCTGACGGGTACGGAGATCGAACTCGTCGCCGGGCTGCCCGAAGTCCTTCGTGTTGCCCCGAACGAGGAACTCGAGTTCGAGAACGACGACTCGCGGGCTGACAACCGCTCGGGCGACGTGCAGGCCGGCGAGGGGGTAGGCGAGTATACGGGCGAGAACGTCCACGCCGCGGTGATCGATTCCGGCATCGACGGCGCACACGCTGACTTCTCGGAGAACCTCGTGGCGAACTGGCGCTGGGTCGGCGACCCACTCGAAGATCCCGAACGCACCCTCTGGGAAGACGTGGGCAACGTCAACAGCGACGACAACGGCCACGGTACGCACTGTTCAGGTTCGATCGGTGCTGATGGCACGGAATCCGACGGTGAGTTCCGGGGGATGGCTCCCGACGTGGATCTGACCGCGTATGCCACGGGGTTGGGACTGTTGATCGTCAAACCCATCGCCGCCTACGACCACATGCTCGACCGTCAGCGCGATGGCGAAGTAGACATCCAGATCGCCTCGAACTCCTTTGTAGCTGGTCCCGGCGAGTTCGACCCACACGACCCGCTTGCGGTGGCAATGTGGCACGCCCACGAGGAGGGCATGTTGATCACCTTCTCTGCGGGCAACGACGGACCCGAAAACGACACGCTCGGTCAGCGAAAGCAGGCTCCCTACACGCTGTCGGTCGCCGCGACCCATGCCGACGGGTCGGTCGCGGACTTCTCCTCGCGGGGTGACGTGGACGGGAATCACAGTCGGGAGGAGGCCTACGCGAACATGGTCGAACTCTACTCGGGCACGCCCGAAGACGAGATCGACGGGCCGTTCGCGCTGCACCGAAACGGCGTCGGCGCGAAGGGCGTGGACGTGATGAGCACGGTCAATCCCGCCCATCCCTTGGCCGCGCTCGGCGATGACGACGAGATCTGGTACGGCCTGCTCTCGGGGACGAGCATGTCGAACCCGACGACGGCGGGTTGTGCGGCGCTGTTTCTCGACGCGTACTTCGAGAATCACGGCGAGTTTCCCGACCCCCTCGATACGATCAACACGCTGGAGGCAAGTGCTGATCCCGACGCCACCGAGGGTCTCAACGATCCGGCGGGCGAAGCGACGTACACTATCGAGAACATGGGTGCGGGCTACGTCGACGCGCTCGCGGCGGTCGAACGAGCCGAACGCGGACAGACCGCCCGATTCAACCAGGTCAGGGTCGCAGACAGCGAGGGTGAGTAGTTCACAGATACTCTTGACGGCGAAAATAGACGACGAGAACGAGGGTGATGCCGGCCATCCCGAGCATAACGGCGGGATAACCTCCCGCCCATTCGAGTTCGGGCATGCTCTCGAAGTTCATGCCGTAGACGCCGGCAACGAAGGTCAGTGGGAGGACGATCGTCGCGACGACGGTGAGGCGTTTCATCACCTCGTTGGTCGACTGCGAGAGCGTGTTCAGGTAGATATCGCGCGCCCCGCCCACGAGATCGCGGTAGGTCTCGGTCAGTTCGACGAGGTGGACGAGCCGGTCGTAGATATCCCGAAAGTACTTCTCGGTCTCCGGACGGACGTGATCTGGATCGCCCCGCGCCAGCGCGCCGACGGCCTCGCGGGTCGGCCACGCGAGCTTTCGAAAACCCAGTAGCTCCCGGCGAAGGCTGTTGAGCCGCTCTAACGTACCGATCTCAGTCGAGACCATGACGAGATCCTCGACGGCTTCGATCCGCGCTTCGAGCGCGTCGAGCGTTGCAAGATACTCGTCGGTGACGCCGTCGACGATCCGGGAGGCGACGAAATCGGGACCCCGTGAGAGGAGCGTTCCTTCCCTTTCGACCGCCCGCCACGCCCGGTCACAGGCGTCGGTGCGCGTATGGGAGAACGTCACCAGCCAGTCGTCGCCGATACAGATTCCCAAGGGCTCGGTGAGTAGCTCCTCGCCGAACGACGTCTCGCCCGGCGCGAGTTCGACGATCTTGAGCAGGACGAACGTGTAGTCGGGGTACTCCTCGGTTTTGGTTCGCGCTACTTCCGAGAGATCCTCGACGGCGAGCGGATGGATGCCGAACGCTTCGGCAACCCGGTCGAGTTCTTCGCTAGTGGCGTCGGTCACCCGAACCCAGACCCGCTCGTCGGAACTGCTTGCCGCAACGAGCGAGTCGATCTCCGCTCCGTGTTCGGAAAGCGTCTCGATCATGGCTCACCCAGCCCGACGGCGAGCAGCGAAACGCCGATCATGATCGCGGTCACCGAGTACGCCCGTCCGGGGTACGGATTCGTGACGCCGACGAGATAGGCCACGAGACCGCCCACCGAAAGCACACAGCCAGCCGCGAGCGTGCGGTTCATGGCGAGGACTCCGAACCGAGTGGCAAAAACCTTCGGTGCGAGCTACAGACCGATCGTGCCTTCGAGAAACACGGCGACGATTACCAGTCGGCCGACGCTGCCAGCAAAGGCCGCAACCGAGAATTTGAGATAGTCGTCTTCGAGCACCGAAAAGGCGTACACCGAGGCGGTGTCGGGAAAAAAGGGGATCGAGAGGACGAGCGCCATCCGGTCTGGCTCATGACCTACGCCGGGCCGCACGCTCCGACCGTGCGCGACTCCTGGGGTGGCGGGCGGCTG
>JADFQH010000201.1 GCA_022561895.1 Methanobacteriota archaeon
GCGCCGATCTCACTACCTACCACCTCGATATGCGGACCCACGCATCGGAGACGGCGAACGAGACGTGTCCAGGTGCGATTGCCTACCGAGTCGAGTACGACGCGCCCTACGACGAGACCGCTTCCGGGCTTCGCCATCTGCGGTCCATCGACGGCGAACTACGGAGCTGTGGCGGGAGCACATCCGGACCCGACCTCGGCTGCGTCGAGCTTATGGACGATACCGACACCCACTGGACGAACCGTTCAACTGTCGAATCGGGTTGACATCGCTACTCCCGCTTCGCACCGGGGTTGGTTACCGCGCCGTTTGCCGCCGAACCGAACTGCGCGCCGTATTTGGCGAGCACGCCGGTCGTGTATCGGGGCTGCTTGCGCTCCCAGTTATCGAGACGGTCGCTCAGTTCGCCGTCGCTCAGATCGACCGAAAGCTCTCGATTGGGGATGTCCACAGTCACGGTATCACCTTCCTCGACCAGTGCAATCGGGCCGCCATCCGCCGCCTCGGGCGCGACGTGGCCGATCATCGGTCCCCGAGTCGCTCCCGAAAACCGACCGTCTGTGAGCAGCGCCACGTCGTCCTCGTGGCCCTGTCCAACCACGGCGGCGGTCACGCCGAGCATCTCGCGCATGCCCGGCCCGCCGCGCGGGCCCTCGTTTCTGATGACGAGCACGTCCCCGCTTTCGATATGGCCCTCTTGGACGTACGCCATCGCCTCCTCCTCGTTCTCGAAGACTCGCGCAGGACCTTCGTGGTGAAAGGCGTCGTCTCCAGTGACTTTCAGGACCGCGCCGTCCGGGGCGAGGCTACCTTTGAGGATCTTGATCGCGCCCTCGTCCTGATAGGGCTCCTCGGTGGTGTAGATAAAGTCGGCGTCGACCTCGCTGTTGTCGGGGATCTCGCCGGTCTCTTCCAGATGGTCGAGTTCCTCCTCGATCGTGCGCCCAGTGACGGTCATCGCGTCGCCGTGGACGTAGCCCGCGTCGAACAGCCGCCGGACGACGACCGGGACGCCGCCCTGCTCCCAGAGGTCCTTCATCACCCGCGTGCCGCCGGGCTGGAGGTTCGCGATCTTGGGCGTCCGTCTGGAGATCTCGTCGAACTCCTCGATCGAGAGATCGATCCCCGCCTCGGCGGCAAGTGCGAGCAGGTGGAGGACGGCGTTGGTCGAGCCGCCCATGGCGACCTGTACGGCGATGGCGTTTTCGAAGCTCTCTTTCGAGAGGATCTTCGAAGGCGTGCGATCGTTCTCGACGCAGTCGAGGGCGAGTTCGCCGGCCTCGCGGGCTATCTCGGCGCGCTCGTCGGTCTCGGCGGGCGCGCCCGCGGACCCTAAGGGGGCCAATCCGATCGCCTCGCTGATCGAGGCCATCGTGTTCGCGGTGAACATCCCGCCACACGAGCCCGCGCCGGGGCAGGCCTCGTGTTCCATTTCCACTAACTCCTCCTCGCTCATCTCGCCGGAGCTCACCGCGCCCACGCCTTCGAAGACGTTCTGGACCGTTATCTCACGCCCCTCGTGCTCGCCGGGCATGATCGAGCCGCCGTAGAGAAAGACCGAGGGAAGGTCGGTGCGAATCGCGGCCATCATCATCCCCGGCAGGTTCTTATCACAGCCCGCAACGGTCACCAAAGCGTCCATGCGCTCTCCGAAGGCCACCAGTTCGACCGAATCGGCGATTATCTCTCGGGAGATCAGCGAGGCTTTCATCCCCTCGGTCCCCATCGAGATCGCATCGGATATGGTGATCGTGCCGAACTCGATGGGCATTCCTTCTGCGTCGTCGACCCCCTCGATTGCGCTTTCTGCGACATCGTCGAGGTGGACGTTACAGGGTGTGATGTCCGCGGCGGGGTTGGCGACTCCGACCATCGGCGAGGAGAGATCCTCGTCGTCGTAGCCCATTGCGCGGAACATCGCGCGGTGTGGGGCGCGTGCAGCTCCCTCCGTAACCTCGCGACTCGGTAAGTCCTCGCGCTTCTCGCGTTTACGGTGTTGCTGTGGTGTGTTACTCATATTCAGACTCACCGATTTGGACGATTTATAGCTGCCGATGGCGGGTGTTTTCACGGCGGAAATCGAACCCCACCCATGCCACGCGCGCTGGTCGTCGCCGACGACCTCACCGGCGCAACCGACACCGCCCACGCCTTCGCAAAACGGGGTTATCATACGAAAGTCCAGCTCGATCCCGAGGGCGAGCCACCGGAAACGACCGTCCTCGCGGTCAACACCGAGTCGCGCTACGCCGACCCGGAGACGGCCGCGAACCGAGTCCGCCGAACGATCGAGACCACCGACGCCCCAATTGTCTATAAGAAGGCCGACTCCACCCTTCGAGGGAACGTCCTCGTCGAGATCCACGCCGCGATGGACTGTGGGTTCGATATTGGAATTTTTGCGCCCGCTTCGCCCGCCCTCGGGCGGCTCACCGCGGGCGGCTACCACCTCGTTGACGGCCGCCTGCTTACGGATACCGAGTACGCCGACGACCCAAACGGCCCCACGGAAGCCCACCTGCCGGCGCTGTTCGCAGGGATCGATTCCACAGCTCATCTCGGAATCGAGATGGTGGCGGCCGGTTCCGCGGCCGTTCAGGGGGCGCTCCTCGACGCTCCCGCCGGGGCGATCCTCACCTGCGATGCGACCCACGGCCGGCATCTGGCAGCGATCGCCCGCGCGAGCGAGGAGCTCGACGGCCGCCCGCTTTACGTCGGCAGCGCGGGCCTCGCGGAACACGTTTCGGTGCGGGGCTCGCCCGACCGAAAACCACGGCGACCAGTTCGAGCGGGCGGCGCGCTCGGGATCGTCGGCAGCGTGAGCGAGCGGTCGTTGAAACAGCTTTCGGCCCTTCCCGAGAGCTGGGTGATCGCGCTTGACCCCTCCGAACTGCTCGCGAACCCCGAGCGTGCGGGCCGAGCGGCGGGCCGGCGGGCCGCTTTGCGGCTCGTGACCGGCGAGCACGCGGTCGTCACGGCCGCCCCCGACAGAAGCGCGGTCGAGCGCACCCTCGAACGCGGGCGTGAGGCGGATCTCGACGGGGCGGCGGTTCGCTCGTGCGTCGCCCGCGCGCTCGCGAGCGCTGGCGAGGCGGGGATCGAGGATACTGCGGGACTGTTCGTCACCGGCGGGGACGTAGCGATGGCCGTCTTCGATCGACTGAACGTCCGCGCGCTCTCGCTTTTGGGCGCGGAAATCGAGGCCGGAATCCCCGTCAGTCGTCTCGATGGCGGCCCCGCGGACGGCCTGCCAGTCGTCACCAAAGCCGGTGGGTTCGGTCACGAGGGAACAGCGGTTAACTGTCTGCGATACCTCGGTGACGACAATGAGTAAGCCCACGGCCGGGATCACGATGGGCGATCCGGCGGGGATCGGCCCGGAGATCGTCGTGAAGGGATATCGCGAGCTGCGGGAGGCGGCGGAGCCGCTGGTGATCGGTGACGCCGACACAATCGAGAGCGCCTGTGAGGTCTGCGGGTCGGATCTCGGCGTCGAGCGGATCGAATCGGTGGCCGAAGCCTCCTTCGAGGTCGACCGGCTCCCAGTCCTCGATCTCGATAACGTCGTGGATCTCGAGCGCGGCGTGGTCCGCGAGGCGTATGGAACGGCGAGCTTAGAGTACGTCGAGCGGGCGATTTCGCTCGCGCTCGATGGGGAGATCGACGCGATCACCACCGCGCCGATCAACAAACAGGCGACGAAGCTGGCCGGAAGCGAGCACGCGGGTCACACGGGGATGCTCGCGGCGCGCACAGGTACAGAAAACTACTCGATGATGCTGATCGAGGGCGATCTCAGGGTTACGCATGTCAGCACGCACGTCTCCCTCCAGGAGGCCTGCGATCTCGTGAGCGAGGACGCGGTGTTGGAGACGATCCGTGTGACCGACGAGGCGCTTCGGGAGCTGGGGATCAGTTCTCCGAAAATCGCCGTCGCGGGGCTGAACCCACATGCGAGCGACGGAGGACTGCTCGGCGGGGAAGACGGCGAAGAGATCGAACCCGCAGTCTCTCGCGCTCGCGAGGAGGGGATCGACGTCTACGGACCCGAATCACCCGATACGATCTACGTGCAGGCTGCTCGTGGCGCGGCCGACTGCGTGGTTTCGATGTACCACGATCAGGGCCACATCCCGATCAAGATGCTCGGCTTCGCGGAGGGCGGCGCGGTCTCGGGCGTAAACGTCACCATCGGTCTTCCAATCATCAGGACGAGCGTCGATCACGGCACCGCCTTCGACATCGCGGGCGAGGGTGTCGCAAGCGAAAAAAGCCTGCTCGATGCTGTTTCGGTGGCAAGCGAGATGGCGCGACGGCGAGCGGAGGTCGAGGGGTTGTGAACGTCGAGTTTCCCGACAAAGAGACGCTCCGCGGCGCAAACGATGTCGGACGTGAGGACCTGCCCCGATTTGCGCGCGTCTCCCGCGAGCGTGACCTCGATTCGATCGAGGATATCGACAGAGCAACACGAAAAGCGGTTTCCGATCTACCACTCGATGAGCTTCCGGACGGAGCGGAGATCGCCATTACCGCCGGGAGCCGCGGGATTCACGATATGCCCGCGCTGTTGGAGAGTGCGGTCTCGGAGCTTCGCGAACGGGGATTCGAACCCTCGATAATCGCCGCGATGGGGTCGCATGGCGGGGCGACGAGCGAGGGCCAGCGCGAAACCTTAGCAGCGCTGGAAATCACTGAAAATCGGTTGAACTGCCCCATTCGTACCTCGATGGCCGTTTCTGAGATTGGGCGTGATAGTCTGGATCGGCCGGTCTACGTCGCAACCGAGGCGCTTGCGATGGACGGCGTGATCCTCGCAAACCGGATCAAACCCCACACCGATTTTCATGGGCCAGTCGAAAGCGGTCTCTGTAAGATGGCAGTGATCGGGCTGGGCAAACATCGCGGCGCGGAGTCGCTTCACAACGCCGGGCTGGCGGCGGAGTTCAGCGAGGTGATCGAAGAGCGCGCCGAGTTGATCATCGAGGGGAGCCCGGTCGTTGGAGGGATCGCGCTGATCGAGAACGCCGCCGACAGGGCGACCCATATCGAAGGCGTTTCTCAAGGGAAAATCCTCGACCGGGAGCCGGAGCTACTCGACCGTGCGCGCAAGGAACTCCCCCTGCTGCCCGTCGACGATCTCGATCTCCTCGTGCTCGACGAGATCGGAAAGGAGGTCTCGGGAACCGGGATGGACACCAACGTCGTCGGCCGAATGTCCTTTCACGGGGAAGACGAACCCGAGAGTCCGGAGATCACCCGGATCTACGCACGCTCGATCACGCCCGCTTCCCATGGAAACGGCTTGGGACTCGGCCTCGCAGATTTCGTCCATCAGGATGTCGTGGCGGAGCTGAATCTCTCGGATATGTACGTCAACATCGTGACCAGCGGCGAGCCAACACGGGCGAAAATTCCCTTTACCGTCCCCGACGACCTCACGGCCCTGCTATTGGCCTGTTCGACGACCGGGGTTGCCGATCCGTCCGAACTGCGGGTTGCGCGCATCGAGAACACGATGGAACCGGACGAGCTGCTGGTTTCCGAACCTGTTGTGCGTGAACTGGAAGGACGCGAGGACGTCTCCGTCGGGGATCTCGAAGCGCTCGCCTTCGAGCGCCCGAACGCCTTCGCGGCGATCTATGCCGACCCGCCGTGGCGCTTCGAGACCTATTCGGGGGCCGGCAAGGCGCGCGCGGCCGAGAGCCACTACCCGACCCTGGACATCCCGGCGCTAAGCGCCATGTGGCCCGAGGTCCAGGCGCTGGCGGCGCCGGACTGCGCGCTGTTCCTCTGGGCGGTCGCCCCGCTGCTGCCCGGGGCGCTGCACCTGATCGAGGACTGGGGCTTCACGTACAAGACCGTCGCCTT
>JADFQH010000202.1 GCA_022561895.1 Methanobacteriota archaeon
GGAGGTCTTTCTGAAGATGGAACATCTCCAGTGGACCGGCTCGTTCAAGACCCGCGGGGCGTACAACAAGCTCGCGCGCTGTGTCGCAGAGGGCGAGATCGAACACGCCGTCGCCGCGAGCGCGGGCAACCACGCCCAAGGCGTGGCACTCGCGGCGACCACCCTCGGGGTTGACTCGACGATCGTCATGCCCAAGACCGCCCCGCAGACGAAGATCGACGCGACTCGTGGGTATGGCGCGACCGTTACACTCCACGGACAGGACTTCCAGACGGCGATGGCTCATGCAAAAGAGCTTACAGAGGGGGGCGATTCGACGTTCGTCCACGCCTATGACGACCCCGACATCGTCGCGGGACAGGGCACATTAGGAATCGAGATGGCAGAGGACTGTCCCGGCGTCGATACGGTCGTCGTGCCGATCGGCGGGGGCGGCCTCATCAGCGGGATTGCCCTCGCCTTCTCGGAGCTTGCACCCGACGTTCGGATCATCGGCGTGCAGGCCGAAAAGGCCGCAACAGTACCAGAAAGTCTCGATAAGGGGATTCCTCAAACATTGGATTCGGTCGATACGATAGCCGATGGGATCGCGACCGGCGGGGTCTCGGAGCTGACCCTCGGGATCATCGACGAACACGTCGACGAGATCGTTACGGTATCGGATAGCGGGATCGCGAACGCCGTGTTGTTGCTTCTCGAACGCGCGAAACAGCTCGTCGAGGGGGCGGGGGCGGCCGGAGTCGCCGCGATCCTCTCGGATGATCTCGATGTCGAGGGCGAGACGGTCATGGCGCTGCTCTGTGGCGGGAACCTCGATATGACGATGCTCCAAACCGTTCTCGTCCACGCGCTAACCGACCGCCAGCAGCTGGTTCATCTCCGCGTGAAGATCGAGGATATTCCTGGGAGAATGGCCGAGATCTCGACGCTGATCTCCGAGCACGACGCCAATATCAGAGCCGTGCGTCACGATCGCGCGGTCGAGAATCTCGACGTGGGCGAGGCGTATCTCGTCTTTCGAATCGAAACCAGCGGTATCCAGCACTCCCGAGCGATTACCGACGCGATCGAGGAAAGCGGCTACGATGTGACGATCGTCAACACGCGGTGAACTTCTCCTTCTGAGCGAAACAGTTATACCTTTTCCTCGTGAGATGGTAACAGATATCATGCTACTGGAGAGTATCGAGGGGGGCGGCGAGGTGGGGGATCGGAGTCCGGGTCGTGGTGTCGATCCGGTGGGAAGCAGGCGATCACGGGCACGCTCCCCGACGCTGATCGTGAGGTGGATGCGATGAGCGACGATTCGAGATCTGCCCTCGGGCAGTTCTGGGACGAACTCGACCTGCTCGTATTCGTCGTGGGCGTGGGCGTCGCCGCTTTCGCCGTCCTCGCGTTCGCGCTGTTCGAGGGGCCGGCTACCGACGCGATGCAGGGGGCGAACGACTTCCTCTGGACGAGCCTCGGGTGGGCCTACCTGCTCGTGATGTTCTCACTCGTGATGTTCGTGCTCTTTTTGATCTTCGGGCCATGGGGGAACATCAAACTCGGCGCGGCGGACGAGGAGCCCGAGTTCACCTTCATCGCGTACTTCGCAATGTTGTATTCGGCGGGGATCGCCGCCGGAATCGTCTTCTGGGGCCCCGCCGAAGCGATCTTCCATTACGACGCTGTCTCGCCGTTTGTCGGCGCGGAGCCACAGTCCGCCGGGGCCGCGGTCGGGGCGGTCCAGTACACGTTCTTTCACTGGGGGCTTTCGGCGTGGACCGCCTACGTCGTGATGGGACTGCCCATTGCCTACTACGCCTACCGCCACGATGCGCCGCTTCGCATTTCGACGGTGATCGCGCCGTGGGTCGGTCTCGACAATCTCGATGGCAAGACGGCAAAGCTCGTCGATATTCTCGCGGTCTTTGCGACGATCGGCGGCGTCGCGACCACGCTCGGGCTCGTTGGCAGCCAGTTTCTCGTCGGCATCGAGTGGACAACCGGGACCTCTTTCGGGGATTTCGGGACGGTCCTCGTGATCACCGGGCTGACTGTCGCCTTTACGATCTCGGTCGCGCTGGGCGTCGAAAAGGGGATTCGGCGGATCTCCTACTTCAACATGGCGCTGTTCGCTGTGCTCACCGTCGCGACGTTCGTCCTCGGGCCGACGGGCTACATCATGGCGGTCGGCACCGAGGCCCTCGGGGGGTATATCAACGACTTTATCACGATGAGTTTTTACACTGGTGCTGCTGCAACCGGCGGCACGGGCGTCGCAGAGTGGGTCGGCGGCTGGACGATCTTCTACTGGGCGTGGTGGTTCTCGTGGACGCCCTTCGTCGGCCTGTTCATCGCCCGCATCTCGCGGGGACGGACGGTGCGACAGGTCGCCGTCACAGGTGTGGTTGCCTCGACGGGCATCACGATCCCGTGGTTCGCTACGATGGGCGGAACGGCGATCTTCCTCCAAGAGACCGGACAGGCCGACATTCTTTCAGTTGTTGGCGAGTTGGTAGAAGCTGGTTCGGGCTACCCCCTCTTCGAGGCGCTGCCGCTTGGCGGGCTGTTGACCGTACTGTTTCTCGTTCTCGTGACGACCTTTCTCATCACCTCGGCTGACTCCTCGACGCTTGCGCTCGGTATGCTTACGACCGGCGGTGCACACAATCCCTCGACGATCAACCGCGTCATCTGGGGCGGGTTGATCGGTGCGCTCGCGTCGCTTTTGATGGTGACAGGTGGGGTCGATGCACTACAGGCCGCAGCCATCATCACCGGTGGCCCGTTCGCGATCGTCACGCTCGTGGCCGTGGCGGCGATGGTCCTCACCTTCGGCAGACAGCGGGCGCTGTTCCTCCGCGAAGAGGATGAGGTCGACGTGCCGGCGTCGGCCGATGTGGTGAAAGGTACGGATGACGACTAGCGACTGCCATCACGGTTTGCGCTAACAGTACGTCGCGGTCAAGTCGAAAACAGCGATTATAACGACTGTTGTCGTCCCTTGGCGCTGATCGCTCGTCTGCATCAGCGCTACACTGTTCCAACAGTCGTTATCAGTCGTCGTCGGTCGGTGAGGGGCCCGGCCCCGATACCGGTTCCTCTTCGTCCTCGAGGTCGTCGATCCGGTCTTTGACGGGTTGGCGCTGAAGCAGTCGGTACTCGCTTTCGAGTCCGATCCAGAGGGTGTAACAGAGGAGCAACAGGACGAAGGCAAACGGCAGGCCGGTCGCGATTGAGGCAGTCTGCAGTGCCGTCAGGCCACCGCCAATGAGCAGGACGGCTGCAATCGCTCCTTCAAACACCGCCCACGAGACCCGCAGGTTTCGCGTGGCGTCGTCCTTCCCACCGGCGGTGATGCTTCCGAGGACGAGCGAGCCCGAATCCGAGGAAGTGACGAAAAACGAGACGACGAGCCCGATCGCCACCACCGACAGCACGATTCCGACGGGGAGGAGCGCGAACAGCTCGAACATCGCGACCGCTTCGTCGGCTTGAACCGCCTCGATAATGCTCGATTGCGTGAACAGCTCGAAATGCAGTGCGGTGCCGCCGAAGGCCGACATCCAGATGAACGAGAACATGGCGGGCAGGAAGAGTACCGCGAGAACGAACTCGCGGACGGTCCGGCCCTTCGAGATGCGGGCGATGAACATCCCGACGAAGGGCGACCACGCGATCCACCAGCCCCAGTAAAAGAGGGTCCAGTCGGCCTGCCAGCCGTCGCTTCCGCCCTCGTAGCTCGCGGTCCAAAAGGCGAGTTCGGGCAGGGTTGCGACGTAGGCCCCGAGACTCTGGACGAACGTATCGAGGATAAACACTGTGGGACCGATGACGAGGATCGAGCCCAGTAAGGTGACCATGAGATAGACGTTGAGCTGGCTCAGCCGGCGGATCCCTCTATCGAGTCCGACCCAGACCGAGACGACCGCAACGGCGGTGATGATCGCGATCAGGACGACTTGAACGCCGGTGCTGACCGGGACAGTGGTGGCGAGAAAATCGCCCGAAACAACGTTGAGACCGGCGTTGACCTGTCCAGCGCCGAGGCCGAGCGAGGTGGCGAGCCCGAACGCCGTCGCAAAGACGGCGAGAATATCGACGAGATGGCCCGGCCAGCCGTAGATACGTTCACCAAGGAGGGGCCAAAAGAGCGACCGGAAGGTCAGGGGTAGCCCCCGGTTGTAGGCGTAGAAGGCGAGTCCGAGCGCGACCAGCCCGTAGATCGCCCACGGGTGGATCCCCCAGTGGAAGTAGGTCGCGACCATCGCGGTCTCTGCGGCCCCGGCGGTTTCGGCCTCGCCGAAGGGCGGTGCGCTGTAGTGCCAGATCGGCTCGCCGACGCTCCAGAACATGAGCCCGATCCCCATTCCGGCGCTAAACAGCATGGCCAGCCAAGAAAAATCGCTGAACTCCGTTTCTTGGGCTGGACCGCCGATCCGGATCGATCCGTATTTTCCGAGACCGAAATACAGCACGACGACGATAAACAGGTTCGCACAGAGGATGTAGAACCAGCCCATATACTCGGTGATCCCGGTTTGCGTTCCTTCGAACACCGCCGCCGCCCCGTCTTGGAAAAGCAGCGTGAGAACGATAAACAGCACGACGAGCCCGGCAGAAACCCCGAACACGATCGGATGGACATCGAACCCCAAGATTTCGACGTTAGCGTCGCCCGCTTCCCGGTCGGTATCGGCGTAAAAAACGTCCTGCTGGAGGTCGTCCGAGTCAGCCATCGGTCGTCCCTCTGCCCGCCGTCTCCCCCGCCCGCCCTGAGTCGTTCGGATTGTGTATCATGATTGTGCCTAGCTCATGCATACTGCCGTATTGGTGTTGTGCTTGCTATACGATTGGTTGACAGGTCGGGGCGGAACTGTTCGACGACATCCGGAACGGCCGCGGCCGTCGGTCGATCTCCACCGAGATCGGTGAGGTCCGTGAAGGCGATTTTGTGGTTGCGAAAGAATTCGGCGCCGTGGCCACGGCCGATGACCTGAACGTCGACGTCGCGTCGGCGACGCAACTCCCGGGCGACCGGATAGAGGCAGGTCGCGCCGCCCGGGAACTGCGTGCCGAGCAGGATTCGAACGCCGGCCTTTGCGTTCGGTTGAAACCGACTCATGCCGCACCGGCTTGCAGAAGGGCGTCGCGCCCGTCAAGCACCTTGCGAATCGCCCGAACGACAAGCTCCATATCCGATTCCGTGTTGGGCCATCGCACGATGGTTTCGAGGTAGGCGGAAGATCGTTCAGCCGCTTCGGCCTCGGGACAGATGCCTTCGTCGTACCGGACATCGCCGTCATACCAGGGCGCCCGGAAGGGCCAACCCGTGTCGCCCCGCGCGCTGCGCTGCCGGTAGATCGGCATCCGATACAGGGGTTCACCCCAACGGGCATGCAGAGGAATTCCCTCGGCCCGCACGGCCCGGCAGAACAAGTCGAGCGGAAGCCGCCCGGCCTGCTCATCGTAGCGCATCGCGTAGAAGTAGTAGACGTGCGTACAGTTCGGAGCGACGTACGGCACGATCAGAGAGTCGACCTCTTCCTGAAGGCGCCGACTCAGGAAATCAGCGAGCCGTATGCGCCAGGCGTTGAGGTGCGCGAGCTTGCCCAGTTGGTGGTAGGCGACGGCCGCTTCCATCTCGGTCATGCGAAAATTGAAGCCGATGAGGTTGTCGGCGCCGGACAAGCCGAACCCGTCGAGGCAGGCTTCGCCGTGGTTGCGCACCAGGCGCAGTCGGGTGGCCAGATCGTCGTCGTCGGTTACGGCGACACCGCCTTCGCCCGACTGAATCGTCTTGTGGCAGTTCAGGCTGAACACACCGATGTGACCGATGCACCCGGCGAGCCGTCCGCGGTAGCTGGCTCCCGGGGC
>JADFQH010000203.1 GCA_022561895.1 Methanobacteriota archaeon
GGTGGTAGGCGATCATTCCGGAGATGACGGCGACGAAGTGCCCGCCGATGACGTGATAGCCCCCCTCGGCGCGATCGACCTCGCCCGTCGCCATCAGATACGCCGAGGGGCCGAGACTCGGAAAGATAAACGGCCGACCGGTTACCCATGCGATAACCCCCAGCACCACGAACTGGAGCGTCGTGTAGATCCCCGCGCTGACCTTGTCGTTGATGCTCCCTCGAAGCTTCTCGCCGATCATTGTCTATGAGAACCCGGCCATCGCGGCAAATAAATACCGCTTGCGATCGATGAGCGCGTTTGAACAGGGTTTTAGCCCGGTGGCATCCGAAAACAGGTATGGTACGCCGACGGGTCGGGACCAGTCTGTATGCGGGATTTCTGTTTACGATCCTCGGTCTCGTTTCGTGGGCGAGCGGCCAGCCCTTCGTCTTTCCGAGCCTCGGTCCCTCCGCGTTCATTCTCGCGTTCGACCGTCGGGGCGAGCGCACGCGAACCTACCGCATCGTCGGCAGCCATCTCATCGGCGGGGTCGTCGGGCTGGCTGCGTACACAGTTTTGGCCGCTGGTGTCTCGATCACGCTTACGCCCACCGCGTTCTCGACGGACGGACTTCGACTCGCCGCAAGCGGCATTTTTTCGATCGTCCTCACGAGCTGGGGGATGATCGCAACCGACACGAACCACGCTCCGGCGTGTGCAACGACGCTGATCGTTTCCTTGGGTTTGCTCTCGACGCCGATACAGGTCGCGATCATCATCGTGGCCGTCGTCGTCCTCGTCGAGGTTCACGCCGTCGTCCTCTGGCTGTTCGAGCGACTGGTCGGCGATAGCCATCCGTTGTACAGAGACGACTGACGTTCTGTGGCGAATAGAAGTGGGGATTTCGAGAACGTTCGGTTCGTTCGCTCAGCGGCCTTCGTCGCGGATCTCCTCTAGCTCCTCGTCGATCTCGTTCGATTCGAGCTCCTCGTCGATATCGACATCCTCGTCCAGATCGACGTCCATCTCCGCATCGCTTTCTTCGACCTCGGTTTCGCTTTCGTCGTCGGCATCCGCCGAACTCGTCTCCTTGCCGAGTTCGCCCTTCAACGTATCGAGTTCGGCTTCGACCTCGCTATCGGTTCGTCCGGCTTCGAGTTCGCGGTCGATCTGATCCTGGTCCGAAAGGGCGTCGTCGAACGCGCCTGTGTCCTGGAGTTCGTCCATTGCGGCCGACCGGGCTTCCATGTCCTCCGTGTCCTCTTCGGCGCGCTCGATGGCTCTTGAAACGTCCGCCATCTCGTCGCCCGCGCCCGTCATCGCCTCCGACACCCGGACGCTCGCTTCGCTCGCTTCGTACTGGGCTTTCATCGTCTCCTTTTTCGTGCGGAACTCCTCGATGCGACCCTGTAGCTCGTTTTTCTGCTCGACCAAGTTGTCCTGTTTGTCCTGTAGATCCGCGATCTGCGTCTCCAAGTTCTCGATCTGGTTCATCTTCGCCTTCTTTTTCTCCAAGGCTTGACGGGCCAGATCGTCCCGGTCCTGATTGACCGCCTCGCGGGCCTGCTCGTTGTGTTTTTCGACGTTTTCTTCGAGCCGACGTTTCTGCATTTCGAGGCGCTTTTTCTGGGTCGTCAGATCGGCGATCCCCTGTTTTACATCTTGAAGTCGGTCGCGCATCTGCTCGTAGGAGTAATCGAGCGTGTCGCGCGGGTCCTCCGCCCGATTCAGCACGGAGTTGACCTTCGACCGGATGACGTACGACATCCGCGAGAGTATTCCCATGGCCCGTAGTTACCACCCTACGCTTAAAAATATCACCGACATATGGGTTGTATGACCGATGTGGTTCTTCCGGGTGGCCGAGAGGTTCGCGGGACGCTCGATGGCGAAGGGGAATCGATAATCGTCGCCTGCCCACCGCATCCCCAACACCGCGGCCACCGTGGCGACCCCCGACTGAACGCAGTGAGCGAAGCACTCAGAAAGCGGGGAACTGCCTGTCTCCGGTTCGATTATGGCGAGTGGGACGAGGGGTATGGCGAGCGGGAGGACGCCCGCAACGCGATCCGGTGGGCTACGGAAGCGTTCGACTCTGTTGGTGTCTTTGGCTTCAGCTTCGGTGGCGCGATGGCGATTCTCGCGGCCGCCTCGGTCGAGGAGGAACTGGTGGGGATCTCCGCGCTCGCGCCCGCCGCGCAGGTCGGTGGCGACCTCGATGTGGTCGGCGCTGTCGCGGGTCTGGAGCCCCCGCTACAGGTCATCTACGGCACCCGCGATAGCACCGCCGAGTGGCGGCCGATAGTTGAGGCAGCGAGAGAGCGCGGGGCGAGCGTCGAGGAGCTACAGGGGGACCATTTCTTCGTTGGCAAGCACGACCGGATCGGCGGGTCGGTCGCGGAGTTTTTCGCCGAACTTCACTGAGCGTGCGCCTGCCGGCAGGTCGTTTAACAGCTGGCGAGTCGATTCGGAGGGTATGTCGGAGCTTCTGCTCTACGGGTCGTACGGCTACAACGGGCGGCTGATCGCCGAGGAAGCGGCCGACCGGGGGTTGGAGCCGATCCTTGCCGGCCGGGATGGCGACCGGCTCGCGGAACAGGCGACCGAACTCGGTCTCGACTACCGACAGTTCGATCTCGCGTCCATCTCACCCGTCGTAGAGGAGCTGGCCGGCGTCGATTGCGTTCTGAACTGCGCCGGCCCCTTCTCGAACACCGCCGACACGCTGGTCGAAGCCTGCATCGAGAGCGAAACCGATTACGTCGACATCACCGGCGAGATCCCCGTCATCGAGCGAATCAAACGCCGGGACGAGGAGGCCGAGGAAGCCGGGATCACCCTCTTTCCGGCCGCCGGGCTTTCCTCGGTCCCGATGGACTGTCTGGGGGCCCACCTCGTAGAGCGCCTGCCGGAGGCGACGCATCTCGCGCTGGGAGCCGAGACGTTTCGCCCGCCCTCGGTGGGGTCGATCACGACGCTGCTCGAAGGCCTCGAAGATGGCGGGGCGGTTCGTAACGAAGGGCGGCTCGAACACGTCCCCGCGGGCTGGAAATCCAGACGAATCGACTTCGGCCGGGGCGCTCGGCCGGCCGTGACGATGCCGCTCGGCGAGGTCTCGACGAGCTACTACACGACCGGCGTGCCGAACATCGAGGTTTATACGTTCGCACCGCCGCCATCGCGGCTAGCGCTTCGCGCCCACCGGTACGTCGCCCCGCTGCTCGCGACGACCCCCGTTCGAGAGGGACTGAAACGCCTCGCTCAGATCGCCCGCGAGGGTCCGTCGAAGCGCGCACGCGAGCGCGGTTCGACCTACTTCTGGGGCGAGGCGAGAGCGGACGGCGAGCGGGCCGTCTCGCGCCTGCGGATGTCTGATCCGTACGTCGTCACCGGAGCCTGCGGGCTGGCCGTGGCCGAGCGGGTGCTCGACGGCGACGTCGCGGCGGGGTATCAAACGCCGGGCCGGGCGTTCGGTCCCGAGTTCGTCCTCGGAATCGACGAGGCAGAAGGGTTTTTCGACGAGGACGGCCCGTCGTAGTCCACATTCACGACGAGGGAGCGACAGTTATCCAACCACGTCGTAGCCGGCGTCGTGGATAGCCCGACGCGCCGCGTCCTCGGTCCCCGACTCGGCGGCAATCTCGACGGTACCCGTGGCGTGGTCGGCGTCGGTGCGTTTGACGCCCTCGACCGTTCCGAGCGCCCTGTCGACCTGGTCCTCACAGCCCTCACACGACATCCCGTCGACACGGAGTTCGTATCGTTCCATGTCCGATGGGACGGGCGCGACGGGGTTAACCCCTTTGCCGCAAGTCGTATCGTATCGACATCGACCGTGCCGATATGAAAACAGTCGTAACGGATAACCGTCCGTCGAACCAACGTTCGCGTAAGGGATGACCACGACTCAAGTACAGTACGACGTCGGGGGGATGAGCTGTTCGTTCTGCGCCGAAAGCATCCGCAAGGCCTACGAGCGAACCGACGGCGTCGAGGGCGTCAACGTCAGCCTCGCCCACGAGGAGGTGTTGCTTGAATACGACGAGGACCGGATGGACGAGGTCGATCTGAAGGACACGCTTCGCGAACTCGGGTACACGATACGCGATCCGGACAAGACGAAGCGCTACGAGCAACAGCAGGCGGAACTCGCCACGGCGAAACGTCGGCTAATCCTCAGCGGCGCGGCAGCGATCCTCACCGCCGGACTGATGCTGTGGATGATTTTCGTGATGGGTCAGTTCGAATCGCAATCGCTCGTGATGGATCTCGTCGCGTTCGGGCTGGCGCTCGGGACGATGTTCGGTCCCGGGTGGTACATCACCAAAAAGGCCTATTACAGCCTTCGTCGAGGCATCCTCAACCAGCACGTACTGCTGGAAGCGGGAGCCTTCGCCGGTCTCCTCGGCGGCCTACTCGGAATGACCGTCTTCCCTGGGTTTCCGACGGTCCATTTCTTCGCCGTCGCCGTCTTCATCACCGCCTACCACGTCCTTTCGGGATACACGAGTTTGGTCGTCCGCACGCGAGCCTCCCGGGCGGTCGAGAACCTGCTCGATCTCCAGCCCGACACCGCGCGGCGGGTTCGAGAGGACGGTACCGTCGACGAGGTCGAGGTGGACGAACTGGAAGTTGGCGACGCTGTCCGGGTCAAACCGGGCGAAAACATCCCCGTAGACGGAACCGTTGTCGAAGGCAGCAGTGCGGTCGACGAGAGCGTCGCCACGGGAGAGTCGATGCCCGAGGAGAAGGAGCCGGGCGACGAGGTGATCGGCGGCAGCGTCAACGAGACGGGCTCGCTGCTCGTCGAGGTCACGGCGACCGGCGAGGACGCATTCCTCCAGCAGGTCGCCCGCCAGATCGAGGAAGCGCGAGCGATGAAGCCGGGGATCATCCAGCTCGCCGATCGCATCCTCAAGTACTTCGTCCCCGGCGTACTCGTGATCGGCGCCGCGTCGTTCCTGTTCTGGACGGCCGGGCCGATGCTACTTGGAGACGCACCGAACGTTCAACGCGGCGCGTTCGCCGCGCTGGCAGTGCTCGTGCTTGGCTATCCCTGTGCGCTCGGCATGGCAACGCCGCTCGCGCTCATCCGGGGTGGCGGCATGGCGGCCAACCGCGGCATCCTGATGCGCAGCGGCGACGCGTTCCAGATCTTCCCCGACATCACGACGATCGTGCTCGACAAAACGGGGACGATCACGCAGGGCGAACCCTCCGTCGACTCGGTCGTTTCGTTCGAGGACAGCGAGGCGGACGTGCTTTCGACCGCCGCCAGCGCCGAGGCGTTCAGCGAACACCCGCTCGCGGACGCGATCCTGGACTACGCGCACGACCGAGAGGTCGCCTTCCCGGATCCCGACGAGTTCGAGAGCATCACTGGCAAAGGCGTCCGGGCCACGGTCGGGCGGGAGGCGCGAAGCGCCTCCGAACGGTCGAGCGGTGCGCGGTTCGAAGCGAAGCGAGAACAGCGAGAAGTGAACGGAGAGGGACGATCCGTGAGCGGGGAGCGAAGCGACCCGCGAGACGACCGCTCCATCCTCATCGGAAAACCTGGATGGCTCGGAGACGAAGGGATCGATCTTACGACTGGCATCGACGACATCGAACGGCTCCAGGAGCGAGGCAAGACCGTCTCTGGCGTCGCCGTCGATGGCGAACTCGTCGGACTGATCGCGATCGGCGACGCCGTCAAGACCGACGCCCGCGAGACGATCGACCGCATCAAAGAGGCGGGACTGACGCCCGTGATGATCACCGGCGACAACGAACGTACCGCCCACGCGGTCGCCGAAGAAGTCGGGATCGACCGGGTCATGGCTGAGGTCCTGCCGGACGACAAAACGCAGGAAGTGCGATCGCTCCAA